>NZ_JAUBTL010000010.1:0-149897 GCF_036702475.1 Microcoleus sp. D2_18a_B4 | reverse complement strand
AAGTGGAAGTCCTGAGAGGGATGAAGCTGAGGCGTACTAATAGACCGAGGGCTTGACCTCTCTTTCTACATGGTGATGATGATGACTTAATTCTGTGCAGTCTTCAGGGTTTTTTACCCTTACAGCTTTTCTAGGTGTCTATGACGCAGTGGCACCACTCCGATTCCATCCCGAACTCGGTTGTTAAACGCTGCGGTGGCGAAGATATTTGGCGGGTCACTGCCTGAGAAAATAGATCGATGCCTGGGATTTTATAATAAGATAAAGCCTCTTTCTGATATCAAGAAAAGGGCCTTGTTTGTTGAGATGATTAAACAAAAAATAGAGAAAGGATACCGATCTGGGTTGTTGTTATGTTTATCTCTTTGCTGAGACTAATCTTGATTGTTCATATCTTCATGTTTGTTTACTTCTCTCAATTTACGACCCAAATATTTAGCTCCTCTACGACCGACAAACTTAGCTCCTGCTGATAAAATGCTTTGGTCCTGTTCATGAGAATTGTTTGGGTTTTGGGGTTGTTGTTTGTCTCTCCCAAAACTAGCAATAAATTCAAAAGCTGTTATCAAGCCTACTAGCAATATTAGAACGACCAAAAATATCGACATCAGCAATAATCCCAGCAATAGTACAGCACCCTTACCCTTCAGACTAACCAAGATGATGGTGATAATGTTCTCCCACCAAGAACAGCCCCAGCGTCCACAAAATTCTGCCAAAATTAGTTGCATTAGATTTTTACTCCTTAAACTGTATGTCCCTAACTTTTTTGTTCTAACCGCGCTTCGTGCTTTCTTCAAGAGAAGAGCCGATCGCACTTTGGTAGAAATAGCAATCGCCCTGGTAAATTTAGCTAAGTATCAATCACTTTGGTTAAAGAAGGTGGTGCTGGTGGAGACTGAGAGGGTCGGGAAATATAGCTCAGTTTAGGACGACAAGCTTCTATAATTTCGTTCCGAAACTGGTTGATTTTATCATTTTTTGCACAAAACAGAATCAGATTATTTCTACTTGTATAAATGACAATATAACGCTGTTTTACAACAAAAGCCAACACAATAAATATAATACCAATGAAAAAGAAACCGAGGGTTAAAATTCCGAGCCCGAGCAGCCACCAAGTACAGCCTTCCCCAATTTCAACTGCTTTGACATTTTGAAGGGGAATGACAATTTCTTTGATTTCTAAGCCAAAAAATGAAGTGAAATTTCCTTGTAAGGTGTCCCCAATAATTTTAAGAGTTCCAGTTCCACTGGTTCGGAGTGGAACTGCACCGACTAATTGACCGGGAAGACCGCTGATTTGTGTAACTGATTTAGACTTCATTTTCTTTGATTATTGTTGTACTAAAAATGACATGGCTCGTACAGAATTTGTTTTCCGCTGTGCCTGAGTTCCTGGTAGGGAAACGGCAGTGCTGTGTACCTACACCGATCGCTCTTCTGAGTTGGTATTACATTAAACCTTGAAGTCTTTCTAGTGCTTTTTTCTGTTTCAGGAATTTGAACTTGGTTACTGTCTTTGCTTTTTAAACAGCAACTTTTTTGTAAATGTAATCAACAGCCTGTTGAACCGTTTCTATGTTCTCCGCAGCTTCATCGGGAATTTCAATGTCGAATTCCTCCTCGATCGCCATGATTAGCTCTACTGCATCGAGAGAATCGGCTCCTAAATTATTGGCAAAATTAGCGTTGATGGTGACTTCACTTGCATCAACTTCTAGTTGCTTGGCAACAACGGCTTTGACTTTTTCATAAATTTGTTGCTTAACCTTATGGCTGGGGGAAGATTCAACAAAAACGGTAGGAGTATTGGTATCAGTTGTAGTTCGATCGGCATCTAATTCTAATTCCTCTTCCGATTCATCTCGGACTCTGAAGTAGTAAAAGAGATTAGCAACAGCAAAATCAGAGGCTTTTTCCAAATTCGACGCTACTAAACTTTTATGACCCGCTATTTGCCCTTGCTTAATGATATAATCTTCATAATTTTCACGTCGCTGCCGATCGAGCATCCATTCCAGTTGAGTGCGAAGCGCATAAAAATGAGACTTCGGCCGCAAATTTTCATAAAATAACTGTTCGTCTGGGATTGCTAAAGCTGTTGCGGCTGAGTTTTTCTCCACCTTAACAGCCGAGTCAGATTTATTAAAATCAGCACTTTGCAACTGCTTTAACTCACTTGGCGGCAAAGATTTAATCCATTCAATCTGATGAAGCCAAATGTCTAATGCGGCTAAATCGTGATTGTGAATTCGCGTAATTTCAGGAAAAAGAAAGTCAAGCTCTTCGTCTGAGTCACAACAGTCTATAATACCGAGGCCGTCTTGACGGATTTTTTGTTGCAGTTGAGAAATCCGATCGCCCGCAGCACCAAATTCATTCTGCACCTGATACGTGCCGATAATACTTTGCTCGATCGCCCAACCGCACTCTAATCGGCGCAACTGTCCCGCCGCACAGGTTTCTGCCAACAAATGCGGGTTTCTGTAATCGGCTAAAGCTTCAAACAACATCCCCCGCGCCGCATCAATTTCAGCATTGCGGCGGTTGATATCTTCCAGTCGCAAAGCCGATCGCATTCGTTGAATTGCTTGATTAAATAACCCGTAAGCCTGCACTAAGACTAAACGGTGGTTCTCAAATTTTATATCTGCAACAACTTCGGAAATTAATTGCTTAATTTCCGCACCTTGGCCTTTCAAAAGTTGTTCTAAATTGATGAAACCGTTTTCTACTTTAACTTCCAGCTTTTCAACTGCTTTTTTTAGTTTCAATGTCTGGTGCAAATTCACCGCCGACAAGGCTACCCCGGCGAAAGTTCCAACACCAATGACGGCTGTTGTCGCTTGCAGCACGCCCAAACTGGCTTGGACGGCTTGAAAGCCCATGTGCATTTGCTGCATCTGCAAGCCGCCCATAACAAGCTGCATGGGAGACACCAAGGGGGAGAGAGGGCTATTGTTGAGGGCAGCGCCGACGGCATGGGCCGCAAACTGTCCCGTCGCTGCATCTCTCGCCATGCCGATCGGCACTCCAGCAGATGTAAACACTTGTGCGTACTTGCCAGCCTCGATCGCAGCCTGTACCGCTGCGGGAAATACAAAGTTCATCATCAATTTTTACCCTGGTAGCAAACCACAGAATAACTAATATATTATGATAGTTTAAATAAAAAAAAATTATCACTAGGCCCTGCAAATGGACACTTCGCTAATTAGTCCGCAAACGGTTGAGCTTGTTTTGCTGCTGACTGGGCAAAAACTACGAAAAGAGGATATTACTCCGCCTCTGCTTTTTCTGGCGGCGCTAGTGACGGTATTGTTGGGAGTCATCCATGCCGACGGTACGGTAAGTGCTGAGGAAAAGCAGCGATTGCGGACAACTTTTACGGAACTTATCCCCGCTAACAACAGTTTGCGCCCATTGGTAATGCCGATGGTTAAGAGCGTGCAAGACCGGCAAGTTTACAATAAAGTGACGGCGTTGCTGGCGCTGACAGCGTGTTTTTCTGAGGAGGAAAAACTACTGCTGATTAGTTTTGGGTATCAAATGTCGGCGGCAGATGGGACAATAGACGATCGCGAAAAACAGTATTTGCAAAACATCGCCAACAGACTCGGAATTGCTGGGCGATTTTTGACTGTTTTGGAAGCGAGTTTTAGCAATCAAGCAATCAGCGATACAGCAACTTTAGCAGAAGTCCACTCGTTACTCGCTCCAGCACAATTTCAATCTCTCGATTCTATGTTTGTCCGTGCTGCTAGTCACATTATCCAACATTTGCCAGCCAAACCGAAACAGCAAAAAAATCACAAAAATTCAGTCTCGTCCTATCAGGAGTTGAAAAAGTTTCAGGAGTATCGGCAACAACTGGATGCTGTTTGTGGAAAACTAGGTTTAACCCTGCGAGATGGAAGCGATCGCAACGTGCTATCTCCTAATTTAACAGAAGAAGTAACAAAGATATCTCGTAAATTAGAATCTCAGCGGTTTCGCGTTGCTGTTGTCGGCGAGTTTAGTAAAGGAAAATCTACTTTGCTCAATGCTTTGCTGGGGGAGGAAATTCAACCGGTGCGGGATATTCCCTGTAGCGGTACGGTGACAGTTTTGACATACGGGCTACAGCAGCGGGTGATTTGCAAATACAAAGACGGACGCGAAGAGGAGATTTCACCTGAGCAATATAAAGATAAAGCCTCGATTTCTGAGGAAGCGGCTTTAGGTTCTTTTGGAGATGAAATTGTCAATTCAGAAATCAAAGAAATCATTTTTGAGCATCCGAATCTCGAATTGTGTACCAATGGTGTAGAAATTATTGATTCTCCCGGATTGAACGAACAAGCGGAACGCACGTTAGTTACGGAACAGGTTCTCAAAACAACTGATGCGGTAATTTTTTTGACTCACGCTCAAAATGCTTTGACAGAAAAAGAGCGGGAACTGCTGTTGTATTTGAAAAAAGAGTTGAATCAGGGTAAAGATAATGAAGCTGCGAAGAGTATTTTTGTTTTAGTTAATTTTGCCGATTTGCTGCGTCGGGAAGGAAGCCGCAAGCAGGTAAGAGAAAGGGTAGAAAAGATTGTTAAAGAGCAAATTTTGATTGTGGGTGAAAACCGGATTCATTTTATTTCGGCTCAATCTGCACTTGAGGCGATTTTGGAGGGAAGGGAAAATGAGTATGTGAAATCTTTTCAGGATTTTACCAAATCTCTGGAACAGTTTTTGACAGTTGAACGGGGGCCGATCGCACTTAACCAATCCGCAGCCGGAATCAAGCAAATTATTAATACTGGCTGCGATGAATTGAGTCAATATAGGGAAATTTTAGAAGGAAAATTGACAGTTTCTCCAGGAGATAAGGCGAAGATTTTTGAACAAATGGCGGAAGCAAGCGGCCGCGATGTTAAGATTAGAATTTTAGCTAATGAACTGAGGGAGGAAGCTGTAGGAGAAACTATTGAATCTTGGAATGAATGGGCGGAAGGATTGGGCGATCGCCTCGCTACAAAAAGTAATAAATGGACTTCGGAGCATAATCATATTTTGAGCCAAGACAAATTAATTCTAAATTATGCTAATCAATTTGTGTTGGAACTAACACAAGAAATTGATATCTGGATCGAGCAAAAATTGCAGTTTATAGTAAAACAAAAAATAGAAAATTTAGAATTAAAAATTAAAGAAGAGATTTATGCAATCCGACAAGAGTTTCAAGAATTCGATCGGCGACTTAGCACTAGCCTTGTTACTCAATTCAAGAACTTAGGAATAGCAGAAAAGTTGGATAGAATTGGTATCGGTGGACTAGATATCGCTCCCTCAATCGACTCAGATATTGGAGGTGCTGGAGGTTTTTTGGGTGGTTTAGGTCTTGGTGGAGCCGTCGCGGCTATATTGCTGGCGTTTACAGGACTTGGTATTATTCCAGTAATTTTAGGGGGATTAGCGAGTGCTGCGGGTGGCTCATTTGGGTTCGGATGGCTAGATGTTGATGGAATTCATGTTCAGATTAAGCAAAAAGTCTTTGAGTTAGGGTTTAAGAAGTTCGACGAATCTTCGCAGTCGATTTTTGATAAGATACACGAAAGAATTATTGCAGTATTTGAAGAAAGAGTTGAGACGAGTAGCGGTGCGATCGCACAAGCAATGTCGCTGTGGGAAAATTTATTAGAACAGCAGGAAAAGCGCGATCGCCAAAATCAAGCAGAATGCGAGGTCCAAAAAGTTTGGCTGGCTGAAAAACGTCGGGAACTTCAAGAAATAGAAAGGCAAATTGAGGCAGTTTTAAATCAAAGTGCTGGATAATTTACCAAAGCTTGATTTGCGATATTTGTTACTCTAGCTGTTAAACTAATTACGATCGCACTAAACACGATTTGATGCCATGTGGGACAAAATTAGCGTGCATATCTCCGAAGTAACGGGAGACAAATTTGCGATCGACAATCGCCGTTCCATCAGCGGTGGCTGCATTAATCAAGGCTATTATATCAGCAGCAGTTCCCGCGCTTATTTCGCGAAAATCAATCAAGCTTCCCAAGTCGCGATGTTTGAAGCTGAAGCCCTGGGTTTGCAGCAAATGCGGGAAACCCAGACGATTCGAGTACCTGAGCCGATTTGCTGGGGAACTGAGGGGAATTCAGCTTATATTGTGCTGGAATGGCTGGATTTGGGAAGTCGCGGGGGCGATCGAGCTTGGGAAGAAATGGGGCGAAAACTCGCCGAAATGCACAAATACACCCCCCCCAACCCCCCCTTGCTAAGGGGGGGAGAAGAGCCTAATTCTACCTTGCTAAGGGGTGGAGAAGAGCCTAATTCGGGCTTGCTCAGGGGTGGTTTTGGGTGGGATATTAATAATACGATCGGCTCAACTGTGCAAATTAATAATTGGACGGCAAATTGGGCAGAATTTTGGGCAGAACATCGGATTGGTTATCAGTTAAAATTGGCTAGGCGTCGGGGCGGTCATTTTCCGCAAGGGGAACGTTTATTAGAGATGATTCCTGAATTGTTAGCAGGTTATGAACCTCAACCCTCGCTAGTTCACGGAGATTTGTGGGGGGGAAATGCGGGGGTGACATCTGCGGGGGAACCAGTCATTTTTGACCCAGCAACTTATTTGGGAGATAGAGAAGTTGATATCGCGATGACGGAGTTATTTGGCGGGTTTCCGGCGCTGTTTTATCGAGGATATAATCAGGTTTGGTCGTTGGATGGAGGCTACGAGCGGCGGAAAAGTTTATATAATCTATATCACATTTTGAATCATTTTAATTTGTTTGGTGGGAGTTATGAGTCGCAGGCGAATCAGATGATTAAGAGAGTCTTGGGTTAGAAATAGGGATGTTTTATTTCTAACCGCAGATGAACGCAGATAAACGCAGATCTAAGGTTTATCTGCGACCGTTGCCACTTTATTTTTGCTTAGCAGTCGCTTTTTTCTTCGCTTCTTTTTCTGCTTTTTTAGCCGCTTTTTCAGCTTCAAGTTTGGCGATTTTTGCTAGCTCTTTTTCCTCAGCAATTTTATCGAGATAGTAGTGGTAATCTCCCAAATAAGGGCGAAATTCTCCATCCCGAATCTCGACAATTTTGTTAGCTACTTGGGAGATGAAATAGCGATCGTGCGAAACGATAATTACTGTACCGTCATAATTCTGAATCGCTTCTTCCATCATCTCTTTCGCCGGAATGTCGAGGTGATTTGTCGGTTCGTCCAAAATCAGCAAATTCACCGGAGTCAACAGCATTTTTGCTAAAGCCAGACGGGCTTTTTCTCCGCCGCTCAAAGCGCCGACTTGTTTGAATACTGTTTCGCCGGTGAACAGAAAACGGCCCAACAAAGTCCGAACTTCTTCATTTTTCCTGTCTGGTACTTCGTCGTGAATGGTTTCCATCACGGTTTTATTCAAATCTAAGGCTTCTGCCTGATTCTGTTCAAAGTAACCGGGGATGACGTTGTGGCCTCCCAATTTGACTGTACCTTCAGAAGGCTTTTCTAAACCCATAATCAGGCGTAGCAGGGTTGATTTGCCCGCGCCGTTGGGGCCGAGAAAGGCAATACGATCGCCCCTTTCAATCAATAAGTCGGCTCCCAAGAATAGGATTTTTTCGCCGTAGGTGTGCACCAAATCTTCAATTATTGCTACTTCGCGGCCGCTGCGGGGTGCGGGGGGAAAGCGAAAATGCAAAGTTTTTAATCCGCCAGTGGGCGCTTCGATGCGTTCGATTTTGTCTAACTGTTTCTCGCGGCTTTTGGCTTGGGTGCTGCGAGTGGCGCTGGCGCGGAATTTTTCTACGAATGCTTGCTGTTTTTCGAGTTCTTTTTGCTGGCTTTCGTAGGCGCTGAGTTGGGCTTCTCTGGCTTCTGCTTTTTGCAGCAGGTAGGAGGAGTAGTTGCCGAGGTAGGTGCTGGAAACGCCGCGTTCGGTTTCGACGATTTGGGTGCAGAGCCGATCGAGAAATTCCCGGTCATGGGATACGATTACCATTGGGGTTGTCAGCCCTTTGAGGTAAACTTCCAGCCATTCGATGGTTTCTAAGTCGAGGTGGTTGGTAGGTTCGTCTAGCAGCAGGATGTCTGGTTTTTGCAGGAGAATTTTGCCCAAACTCATCCGCATTTGCCAGCCACCGCTGAAGGCGCTGACTAATCGATCGCCATCTTCAGGTTCAAATCCGATTTCGGGCAGAATTTTCTCGATTTGGGCTTCTAAACCGTAGCCGTTTAAGCCTTCAAATTGCCGTTGCAGCCGATCCATTTTGTGGATCAGTTCGTCGAGATTTTCTGGGGAGGAGTTTTCCAAGTCTCGATGGACTTGCATCAGGGATTCGTGGACTTCGTTGGCTTCGCTGAAGGCGCGCCAAAATTCTTCTCTGACGGTGCGAGTCGGATCTACTTCAAATTCTTGGGAGAGGTAGGCGATGTGGAGGCTGGCGGGGCGAATGACTTCGCCTGCGGTGGGTTCGATTTCGCCGGCGATGATTTTGAGTTGGGTGGATTTGCCGGCACCGTTAACGCCTACTAAGCCGATGCGATCGCCTGGTTTGACTTCCCAGGTGACATCTTTGAGTACGACGCCTGTGGGGTAAATTTTACTGATGTGTTCGAGTCGCAGCATTGTTGTGGGGACTGGGGAAGGGCTGGTTTAGCGGCGGATGGGATGCCGGCGCTGAGGTCGAGTTAATCTTAACAAATTTTAATTATATTTAGGGTATTGCCAGATTTTGATTTGGTAGGAGTTACGGGAAGAAACCGGGTTTCTATGAAAAATCGCAGATTCTGGGCTAGAGATATAGGAAGAAACCCGGTTTCTGGCCTCGATGTGGGTTCAGGACTATTTGGGTGGGGCGATCCTCTTCGAGGGCAACGCTTACGGGCGATCGTGTTGTTTCAGATTGAATTTCTCGAATAATGGTTGAGAGTTCTGCACCTTATAATAGTCAGTGTCAACCTCGATCGCAAAAGAGAGCGATCGTGCCAGCAAGAGACATTTATTATCTCACGGACTTCAAAAACCTTTAAAGCAGGCGATCGGAGGTGCGATCGCCTTCAGCAAATTCTATTAAACCTGAGTAAAATAAGACAGCCCTCATCGCCACAAAACCTAATTCACCATGCAAACCTCAACATTTGACCGTATTTTAGACGAGATCGAAACATTGTCTATAGACGAACAAACTGCTTTACTTGTCATCATGCACCGGAGACTTAGCGATCGCCGTCGCACCGAAATTGCTGCTAACATTGCACAAGGAAAACAAGACTATCAATCTGGAAAGGTGTTTCGAGGTACAGTTAATGAAGCGATCGCGGAGCTAAACCGTTGAAACTTATCACCTTCATGATGAGGTGTATTGAAAATGATAGCTTATGCGATCGGCTTATGCGATCGGCTTTTTCAATAGAGAGGAAAGGGCGATCGAGTTTTGTATTTGTTGTGTAATTGACGAAAGGGCGATCGGGCTTCAACGGCCTTTTTGCAAGCAATTATCAATTGATAGAATAATAGCAGTTGCCCTCAACTTAATAAATCCTGAACATTTAAGAAATTGGTTTCCTAATTGTTGCTACTGTATATCATAACAGCGGGAATTACTATAATTATTCCAAATTACTATCATTTTGATTTTTTTTGCTCATTGTTATTAAACCCAAAGAAGTAATAGTAATCCCAAGGCCAGTAGCATACGCTGGCTGAGACAAAAAAAGCATTACTCCTAGAAATAAAAATATAACTCCTGTTATCGGTGAGGCCGCCATAAGAATGAATACCATTAAGAATATTGGCAATAAGAAAAAGCTGACTCCAGCCGTTATTATACAAGACAATAAATCCTTTATCGTCAATTCTTCTCCTCTATATAAAAAGCTTACCATTCCTAATGCTAGGAGACCTAGACCCATAATTAGAGTTCCATGAGAAGATTTCTTGGTATGTGGGGAAGATTGTTTAGACATAATTTTTATTAAAAAATATTAACGTTCATCTCGAAGTTTATTTCTATAACAATTTTACTATTGAGTTAGTATTTAGGTTTAAATCCCTGAATTTGTTTTTTTTGAATTAATCGCTCTACTATCCCCTGTCGGATTAATATCATCCTAATCCAAAACAAACATTACTCTCTACTTTAAAAACCAATTTAATTTGGTTATAAAATAGCTAGCGACTAATAGCTTATTTATCGTCTATTGTTTTCTAAAGCTTCCTGGGCTTGTTCAAGACAAAAACCCTGCTCAAAACCCATATTCATACAATTTTGATATGTCGCCTCATCATGATATTTAACACAACGTGATAAAAGGAACATAAGCATAAAGAAGGCCATTACGTTCTCAATTTTCGATGCTATTCGATGTATATTTTCTCGCTCACTTGATTCAAGTGTACGATATATTTCATGCCACTTATCCGACTCAAGAGAAGGTATGACTACAAACAATGCAAGAATAATTTTTTGCTTCGTATTTAGCATAATTTTTTAGTGAATTTTGCTACGTAAATTCGTGAATACGCATTTCCCTTCAACTGATTTCCCTATAGAGTGGGAATATAGTAGTCTGATTGGTGACAGCCACCAGTAGCGGACACCAGGACTAGCCTTGGCTAATATTACCGCTTCTTATTCTTATTAGCAGCCTCAAACATGGCCCCTATAAATCCAAGACCCATCAGAACTATACCCCCATTTATCCTGCCCTCGTTATCACCCTCGTTATAATTACTTGGACGACTATAGGCGCGATAACCGGCACGCATCGGCGCACCCCA
The DNA here is from genome assembly GCF_036702475.1 of Microcoleus sp. D2_18a_B4. Taxonomy (NCBI): domain Bacteria; kingdom Bacillati; phylum Cyanobacteriota; class Cyanophyceae; order Oscillatoriales; family Microcoleaceae; genus Microcoleus; species Microcoleus sp. D2_18a_B4. Next base: position 139,125 of record NZ_JAUBTL010000010.1, on the reverse strand, counting down.
GTTGACGGCGGCTGCAACATCGGCATCAAATAATAGGGCTGCACCAACCATTACTGGTGCAACGAATGTCAATACCAAAACTTTCAATTTCACGTTGCTCTTCATAATTAAGCTCCTAAGATTTCCATTTTACCTGCGATAAACATAGTCTTTTTCTGAGAACCTGTACATCCGCAATTCCACTGATTTTTTCACATTTGTGTCTTTTTATAATGCCAATGTGTGACAAAACATTTACTGACTGGTAGCAGGTTTTTGTAACAATGGGATCGCAATGTGCTTAACTGTTTCTGTACTATAGTTAAGAAATAGTTTACCAACATGATCTCATCTTTGTCAGTGATAAAAAGTGATAAAAAGTGATAAAAAGTAAGGACTTTCCCCAAATTCCCCAAAAATCTCCTCTCAGGTAGATGCCCATAGAGTTAAACTCTTCTAATCACCCCTCTCACAACCCAACTTCCTTGGCCTACGACAACACCTGCAAATATCTAGCAGAAAAATTCCCCGCCGCCTTCGTCCACTGGCTGCTACCAATTGACAAACCCACTGACGTTCAGGTACTCAAAACCGAACTAATTCAAGAACCCATCCGAGCCGATTCTCTCGTTTTCCTGCAAACCGATCGCCAAATCCTGCATCTGGAATTTGAAACCAGACCCTACTCCGACCCGCCGATCGCCTTCAGAATGCTAGACTACTACGTCAGGCTGAAACGGCAATACTCCTGTTCCATCAATCAAGTAGTAATCTTTTTGCAGCAAACAGCCTCAGAACAAGTTTTTGTATCCGAGTACACAGACACGAACACCCGACACGGATATCGAGTTATCCGCCTGTGGGAACAAGACCCCGCTTTACTGCTGTCCGTCCCCGGCTTGCTCCCACTGGCGACACTATCCCAAACCAACTCGCCACGAACTTTGTTAGAGCAAATAGCTACTCAGATTGCTACAATAGAAGAACCTACCCAACAAGCGGATTTACTCGCTTGTACCCAAGTGCTCGCAGGTTTGAGATTTGAAAAAGACTTAATCAGACAACTATTTAGGAAGGAAACTATGCGCGGTTCTGTGATTTACCAAGAAATTCGCGAAGATGGCCTCCTTGAAGGAAGACAACTAGGCCTCCTTGAAGGAAGGAAAGATGAGGCGCTGTCGTTCCTCACTCGCCAGTTGACTCGACGCATCGGTGCGATCGCATCTGAAACCCGCGAACAAATTCAGACTTTATCCGTAGAAGAATTAGAGGATTTAGGAGAGGCGCTTTTGGACTTTTCAGAAGCCTCAGATTTAACCAATTGGTTGAATGAACATCAGCCTTAATTCCTAAGATATAGCCTCTTATATTAATTTAATGGGTCGTTGCACATATCTCGATCCCCCTAAATCCCCCTTAAGAAGGGGGACTTTGAGAAGAGTCTTGTCCCCCCATTGTAGGGGCGGTGCGACCCCTACTCCCCGTGCCCGCCCTCTTTAGGGGGGATCGGATTCTATACAGCATCATAAAAAAATGGTATTATTGTCAAAACTTCACCAAATATATACTTTAAGGAAACTTAAGCCATGACCGTTGATGAAGCAATCGCGATCGCAGAAACTCTCCTCGATGGCGAAGGCTTAAACGACGTGCAAGAGCTCATCTTCAGACAATGCTGGGAAGGCAGACATTCCTATGAAGAAATTTCTCAACTCTCTCAATATAATGATGAATACATAAAAGCGCTGGCAGCTAAACTCTGGAAACAACTCTCAGAGGCTTTTGATGAAAAGGTAAAAAAAAATAATTTACGCTCGGTTTTTAAACGATACTTGCGACGACATCAAGTGACATTACATCGAACTCAAGTTATCGGAGTTAACCTCAGCGGTGCTAACTTAAGCGGAGCCAGAATATTATTCGCAAACTTAAGTGAATCTGATTCATCAGCAGATTTACACGGTGCAATTATATCTGATAATAAGACGGCATCAGATGAAATTATCAAGGCTGAAGACGTGCATAACCAGGGAATTTTGTCTAGCACAAAAGAACGGATTTATCACTGGAACGATCTGCGCTTTCGCTGCGAAGAAGAAGTAAAAATAGCCGAAGCCCTCGATCGCACAAACACCCTATTCTTCCCCAACTCCAAAGCCCGCCTCACAACACCCGCAGGCCGACAAAACCAAGAACCAGATTTCCTCATATTCCACCAAGGCAAATGGGGTATTCTGGAAATATCGCATCCCGACACACAAAAAGATGAAACGCGCGATCGACTGTTTGCATCTCACGGTATCAGCATCATCCACTATTGCGACGCTAACAGATGCTGCGAAGAACCCGATCGCATTGTCCAAGAGTTTTTAGACATATTGAGTCAGGGATAGGGCGAGTGGTTTTTTCATAAGGGCGATCGCATAGGGGCCCAGAAACCGGGTTTTTTACGATAAGACGCGTTGTATCCCGCAGATTCGGTAAAAAACCAGGTTTCTTTGTCGGAGTGCGTCAGTCGATAAGGGCGATCGCACTCCGTAACAAAGTAGATTTTGCCTTGACAAATTACTCGATTTGTGATAGGCACGAGTGGTAGAAATTTTTAAGGGCGATCGGACTTTACGCCAACCAGCTCAACCACACTTCCCAGAGGCTAAAGCAGCCGCCGCCAGTCGCTCCATACCAGCTCGAACAATCACTGCTAAGTCACTCAGTGGCATACATTGAATTTTCTTCAGCAGCTCGTTGGTATTAACAGGTTCCGGCATTGGCTTGCCTTCGAGATGAGCCATTAACTCTTCCATCGTAAAGCCCGCTCTTGCCGCAATCTGAGTCAAATTTTTCGTATCCGGGAGCACCTGTCCTTTCTCCCAATACTGAACAGCAGACCCAGAGACTCCCAATAGCCTACCAAAAGCGCTAAAACTCATGGAGCCACGCGCTAGCTTCACAACTTCGCTCAGTTTTTTCTTAGCTTCTGCGTCCACAGTATCAGCCACCAGATAACCACAATTCCTAGTTTACAGATAAATCTGCCTAATACTCATTCCCCAGCAGCCTCAGCCGACGCAGCGAATCTCTCCGCGACAGCTTTACCAATTAGCGCCACCTGACTCAGAGGCAAAAACTGAATTTTTTTGACAATATCTTGAATATCTAACGGATCTGACACTGGCTTCCCATCCAAAAATCTCAGAAGTTCTTCCAGCGAATAACCAGCTCTCGCTGCGAGCTTACCCAAGTTTTCCGTTTCTGGAACAGTATCGCCCCTTTCCCAAAGCTGAACAGCAGTAGCAGAAACGCCCAAAAGCTTGCCAAAGGCTCGCTGACTCATTGTCCCGCGAGCTGTTTTGATAATTTCACTAAGTTTTTGTCTATTTTGGATGTTCACGACTCGAAGGTTACTCAACCGTATCTACCAGTCTACTTACGAAGTGATACATCAACTATATTTCCCAGACGACTCAGCCGCCGCCGCGAGTCTATCCATCACGGCTCTACCAACCACGGCTAACTCACTAATTGGTATACATTGAATTTTTTTCAGCAGATCGTTAGTATCTACCGGTTCACGCATGGGTTTGCCTTCCAGATGAGCGAGCAGCTCTTCAAGTGTAAACCCCGCCCTCACAGCAATCTGAGCCAAATTTTCTGTATCTGGGATGCTCTGACCTTTTTCCCACAACTGAACCGCAGTCGCAGAGACGCCCAGAAGCTTGCCGAATGCCCGCTGACTCATCGAACCGCGAGCTAGTTTGACAATCTCGATCAATTTTTTCTTAGCTTCTGCGTTCACAACTGCCGTCACTACTTAATCCCACATAACTCAGTTTACTTCCCAACTCCTAAATTTTCCACTTGCAATTCATAATTACACTTGACACAGGAAAGGATTGCAAGTAAACTAATAATTACAACTTAAGTTTTGATAGACCCAAGGAGTCGCTAAACAAATGGTTCTGAGCGAGGAACCCAACATAAGGGGACAGCCCGATCGAACTTTGAAACCGAAGACCGACATCAGGGAAAGTAAAAATGACCAAGAGACGCAATCTAAAAACTCACAAGCCCAGCCGCACCCGTCAAAGCCTCACAGCCTCGGGTTGGCTAAAACCCCAATGCTGGCAAATCTCCAAAATGGAAGCAGCCGAAGCCCTGAGAATGCCGGTCAACCGCATAGTGAAAGTCTACCCCAAACAACATCAAGTAATAGTTGTTTACCTGAACAAGAAAGGACAAAAATGCAGTTCCTTTTTCAGCTACAGACTATTTGCCAGATGGCAACAAGAGGCGATCGCAGCAATTGCCAGTTGTCGAAACCAGCAAATCCTAGCACCCCTAGAAGTCATTGTACAATACGACCTCGAACATTTCAAATATCCAGTGGCGATCGCCGATGCAATTTGGGAAGCCCTACTCAACCAGATCTCCCGCGTAACAAGGGAACTGAGGCTCAGCAAACAATGCGCCTAGTCCCCCATCACTCCATCAATTAGTAGAAGCAGCCAACTCAGCCAAACGTTCCTGCTGATCCTGAGAAATGCAAGTCTGAATAATCCCCTCAATATCACCTTCCAAAACACTATTGAGCGAGAAATTCTCCCCCAAACGGTGGTCGGTAGCCCGATTGTCCTTATAGTTGTACGTGCGAATCTTCTCCGATCGCGAACCAGTACCAACCTGAGCCAAACGCCGCGACTTCACCTCATCCTGCTGCTCCCGCAACTTCATCTCATAGAGCTTAGCCCGCAAAATCTGCATCGCCCGCTCCTTATTCTGCAACTGACTGCGCTCCTCAGTACAGAAAATCCGAATTCCCGTCGGCTTGTGAAACAAATCCGCAGCAGTTTCCACCTTGTTCACGTTTTGGCCGCCAGCGCCGCCCGATCGAGCCGTACTCATCTCAATATCCTTCGGATCGATGTGAATCTCCACATCATCAACCTCCGGCATCACAGCCACCGTCGCCGTCGAAGTATGCACCCGGCCGCCAGCCTCAGTCACAGGCACTCGCTGCACCCGGTGTACCCCAGCCTCAAACTTCAGCTTGCTGTAAACGCTGTCGCCTGTAACTTCCAGAATCACCTCTTTAAAGCCACCCATTTCCGCCAGCGACTCGCTCACCAACTTCACCTGCCAGCCTTGAGTTTGAGCGTAACGGGTATACAGTCGCAGCAAATCTCCAGCCCAAATACTAGCCTCATCTCCGCCAGTACCCGCCCGAATTTCCAGCATAATATTCTTGTCATCGTTCGGGTCGCGGGGGAGCAGCAAAACCTTCAAACGACTTTCCAAACTCTCCAGCTTCGCCTCAAGTTCTTGAACTTCCAGCGCAGCCATTTCTTGCATATCTCGATCGCCCGTGGCTTCCTTGAGAACCTGTCGCGCGCCCACCAAATCTTCCTGAGTGGTTTTCCACAGGGCAAAAGTATCGACCACTTCCTCCAAGGACGATCGAGCTTTCGCTACCCGTTGAAACTCTTGATTGTCTCTAGCCACATCCGGGTCAGCCATGCGGCGAGTCAACTCATTAAAAGTTTGCTCTACCGACTTCAATTTATCCAGCAAATAAGATTCAGCCATTGTCAGTTGTCCTTTGTCAATCGATTTTAGATTTTAGATTTTAGATTTTAGATTTTAGATTTGAAGAACAGTTGGGATAGAATCTCGCTCAAACTCCACTCGATAGAACTCAACTGCCTGCATAGCGAAGTCTTCAATCTAAAATCTAAAATCCGAGGGCGGTAAGTTGCCAGTAGAAAGAACTACTCTCAACAAACTGCGGACAAATGACAATCCGGCTACTTCTTCTTTTTGCCTTTACCAGCAGCCTTAGAAGCATCTGCTTTGGGATCTTCCATTTTCAGCGGTCCAGATGAAGCATCTGCCTTCGGCATTTCTACCTCGGTCATGCCGTATTTCCGCATAAAGCGTTCCACACGACCTTCTGTATCAATAATCTTCTGAGTGCCAGTATAAAAAGGATGATTTCCCGACCAAACATCAACTTGAAGCTTTGGTCTAGTCGAACCAACCGTCATCACGTGTTCCCCGTTGCAATAAACCTGAGCTTCGGGATACCACTCAGGGTGAATGCCATCTTTTGCCATTGTTTTTTACTCTCTAATTTTTGACTTTACAACCATTTTAGCTGCCGCAGGACTTGTACACCAACAACAGCACCAATTTTGCCTTATATCTGTTGGAACCAGGAAGCAGGAATCGGAAATAGACTTGAAAAAAAAGGAAGATAGAATCTGGATAATTTTGCCTTCTTCCTTCTTCCTTCTATCCGTTACATCCGTTACATCCGTTACACAATCTGCTGCCGAACCTCGATTACCGCTTGGAGTATTGAGGAGCCTTGCGAGCTTTCCGCAAACCGTACTTTTTCCGTTCTTTTGCCCGCGGGTCGCGAGTCAAATAGCCCTCAGTCTTGAGAGGCTTGCGGTTGTCCGGGTCTAATTGGCAAAGTGCTCTAGCGACACCCAAGCGAATCGAGTCAGCTTGGCCTGTCAAGCCACCGCCTTCAACTTTCACCAAAATGTCATACTCATTTTCCAGACCCAAAGTTTCCAGAGGGGCCTTAGCGAGCGCCAAATAAGTTGGGTTGAATTGCAGGTACAAATCCCCCTCTTTACCATTGACAGTCAGTATGCCAGTGCCGGGAACCAAGCGCACCCGCGCTACTGAACACTTGCGGCGGCCGGTACCCCAGTACACAGCGCGGCCGGTATCTGTTGCTTGCATTACTTATTTCCTCCCGGAATCGTGTGAACAATTAATTCTTCTGGTTTTTGAGCTTGGTGCGGGTGGTTGGGGCCAGCGTACACCTTCAGTTTAGTAAACAGTTGTCTGCCTAAAGAAGTGTGAGGCAGCATTCCCCGTATAGCTTCTTCGACGATTCTTTCGGGCAAACGTGCTTGCAATTTGGCAAAAGTTTCTGTTTTCATGCCGCCCGGTCTTCCAGAATGGCGGCGGTAGATTTTCTGGGTGCGTTTTTTGCCAGTAACAGCGATTTTGTCAGCATTGATGACTATTACGAAGTCGCCGGTATCCATAGAAGGAGTGTAAGTCGGTTTGTGTTTCCCCCGGAGGTACATGGCAACTTCAGTTGCCAGACGGCCCAGCCGCTGGTCGGCGGCATCGACCACGTACCACTTGTGCTCTAGGGAGTCTTGAGTAGGGACGTAAGTTTTGTTCATTGTTTGTTGTTAGTTGTCTATTAACTGTTAACTGTTGTTAGTTGTCAGTTGTCAGTTGTCAGTTGTCAGTTTTTAATTGTTAGTTGTCCTTAGTTTTTTATTAGTAGTTACCTAATGACTAATGACTAATGACTAATGACTAATGACTAATGACTAATTTTGGCTGAGTGTCGTACCAGACATCTGGGGGAAAGGGAAATTCACAATAGCCAACCCGCAGCAGGCACAAACCTTGAGCGGGAGCGGCATATTTTACCATTTCTCGGCGTTCGTTGACCCAGATATCTGTGAAATTGTCGATCGGCCTTTCCCCGCGACCCACCTGCACCAGCAACCCCACCAGCAGCCGCATCATCCCGTATAGAAACCCACTCGCCTGAACCTCAATATAGATAAGAGGCCCAGAACGCTGACACTCTGCCGCTTGTACGTCCACCCAGGAATGGGGGCGGGCAGACCCCGCGCGGTGGAAAGCAGCCAGGTGATGCCGCCCGATGAGCGGTGTCAATGCTGTCTGAATCAAAGATTCATCCACAGGGGCGTGGTAGCAGTGCCAAGCAAAAGGACGCACAAACAAATTAGGGGTCGGATCTGTATAAAGGGTGTAGCGATAGCGCCGCCAACTGGCTGAGAACCGAGCGTGCCAGGTAGGTTCCACCTTTGCCGAAGCTCGAATTAAAATATCTTTTGCCAGTCGAGAGTTGAGAACGCTTGCCCAGCGGTGAGCCGGAATTGGGCCCCAGGCATCAAAATGGGCTACTTGAGCAGCGGCGTGAACTCCCGCATCGGTTCTCCCGGCAGCGTGCAGCGTTACCGGGCGTTCCAGAACAGTCGATATTGCTGTTTCAATTTCTTCTTGTACTGTACGCTGGTTCGGCTGTCGCTGCCAACCGTGAAAGTTAGTGCCGAGGTATTGGATCACCAGAGCAACGCGCTGTATCGATTGGGGATTTTCGATTGGGGATTTTCGATTGTCAGTCATAAATCACAAATCTCCAACCCAAAATTGAATTAAACCAGTTCAACGATCGCCATTTCGGAATTGTCTCCTTGGCGGGGGACAGTTCGTACTACGCGGGTGTAGCCCCCGTTGCGCGAGCCGTACCGTTCTTGGGCTGCTTCAAACAAGGCGTGTACTAACTGTTTGTCGTAGATAAAGCCCATAGCTTGCCGGCGAGCGGCCAAGGAGCCATCTTTTGCCAGGGTAATCATTCTGTCCGCCTCTGGGCGCAGCGCTTTGGCGCGGGCGAGAGTGGTAGTAATTTTACCGTGGCGGATTAATTCGGTGGTCAGCGAGCGCAGCAGGGCGCGGCGCTGGTCAGCCGGTTTGTTGAGTTGGGGGACGCGACAGCGGTGACGCATAGCAGTTGGTAATTGGTAATTGGTAATTGGGCGCCGGGATAGTCCGCGATCTAGGGGGGTGAATTCTTTAACTTAAAAACTCACCTACTTAAAATTCAGAACTTTTTTACCCGTTACCCGTTGATTAACTTTTAGCTGATTTTTCCTGTGGCAAGGTAATGCCCAAGCGTTTTTGTAAAGCTTCAATCACTTCTTCTGCAGACTTCTGGCCGAAGTTCTTGATCTCGAGCAAGTCTTCTTGGGTATAATCCAATAAGTCTGCGACTGAGTTGATCTGAGCCCGCTTGAGACAGTTGTAAGCCCGGACGGACAACTGCAATTCTTCGATCGGAATTTGGCTAGTAGGATCGGCTTCACCGGGATACTCTGGTTTGAGAGAATCTTGGGTGATGTCTTTGAGAGGTGCAAATAAATCTACCAGGATGTGGGCAGATTGACTCAAAGCTTCTTGAGGCGTCACGCTGCCATCAGTCCAGATTTCCATAATCAGCCGGTCTTTCTCGACCGTGCCGCCTACCCTAGCATCTTCAACGCTGTAGTTGACTCTGCGAATCGGCATAAAGATGGCGTCAATTTGGAGAAAATCCAAAGCCGACCCATCATCGCGACTGCGGTCTACTGCTCGGTATCCGATGCCTTTTTCAATTCTGAATTCCATTTCCAGAACTGAGCCTGGGGAGAGAGTTGCAATGTACTGGGATCGATCGATCAATTCCACCTCTGAGGGCAAATCGAATCGATCGGCCGTAACTGTTACAGGCCCCTCAATCCGCAACCTGCCGATTTGCGGCTGCTGAGAATGAGTTTTGAGGACGACCTCTTTCATGTTCAGGAGAATTTCTAGAACATCCTCACGTACCCCTTCGATCGTGGCAAACTCGTGATTGACGCCCGCGATTCGGACTGAAGTTACTGCTGTTCCTTCCAAATTTGACAGCAGAACTCGCCGAAGCGCATTCCCAACAGTTGTTCCTTGACCGCGATCGAGCGGTTCCAGGACGAATTTTCCGTACTGACTCCGGTCTTTGTCAGTGTTAGACTCTATACATTCAATTTGAAACTGCGCCACGGAGTGACCTCCCTTTTCCACTGTGGATTTTTGATTTTGGATTTTAGATTGCAGAGCATACCCCTGAATGGATTTCGGATTTTGGATGGACGGGGCAACAGTTAGAACCATTAGTTTTTGACTTTAAGCAGTTAGCCATTATCCAAAATCTAAAATCTAAAATCTCAAATCGTTTTAGACTCTACGCCGCTTGGGAGGGCGACAGCCGTTGTGAGGAATTGGGGTAACATCTCTAATCAGGGTGATTTCCAGTCCCGCCCCTTGCAGCGCCCGAATAGCCGTTTCTCGACCTGCTCCGGGTCCGCTCACCATTACTTCTATTTGGCGCATTCCTTGGTCGTTGGCTCTGCGGGCAGCACTTTCTGCTGCTGTTTGAGCTGCAAAGGGAGTGCCCTTTTTAGCTCCTTTAAAACCGCTGGAACCTGCGGATGCCCAGGATATTACTTCGCCGTTGAGGTCGGTAATAGTTACAATCGTGTTGTTAAAGGTAGACTGGATGTAGCCTACCCCATTGGGTACATTCCGTTTCTGCTTTTTTGCACCAGATTTCTTGCCTGTTTGTGGTCGCGCCATATTAGTCTCTTTAACGTTTCTCTCAACTAATGTCCCGAAGCGCTAGGAGCCAGCAGCCCCCAGCGTATTTTTCCCAAAAAGATGTTACTTCTTGGAAGGAGCCTTTTTCTTGCCCGCAACTGTTCGGCGGACGCCACGACGGGTTCTGGCGTTGGTACGGGTTCGTTGTCCCCGCACCGGCAGACCCAAACGGTGACGCCGACCGCGATAAGTTCCGATGTCCATCAGGCGCTTGATGTTCATTGACTCCCAGCGCCGGAGGTCTCCTTCGATTTGGTATGTGGTTTCTACATGAGCCCGCAGAGCTGTCACGTCGGCCTCTGTTAAATCCTTGACGCGAGTGTCAGGATTTACGCCTGTTGCAGCGATAATTTTTTGGGCCCGCGACAAGCCTATTCCGTAAATGTATGTCAGACCTATTTCGACGCGCTTATCGCGTGGAAGGTCTACCCCGGCAATCCGTGCCACACTTTTGTCTCCCTAGTTTTCCTGTTTGGCTACAATGTTCAATTAGGATGCACCTGCGTGCATTGCCCAATCTTCTTTTTTTCTAACCTTGGCGCTGTTTGTGTTTCGGGTTAGTGCATATCACCATCACTCGACCGCGACGGCGGATGACGCGACATTTCTCACAAATTTTTTTGACAGATGCTCGAACTTTCATCTTTCTTCCTGCCTGGAGAACCCCGCTCTAGCGGAGAACAGGCACGCTGGGACTGCCCGTAGAGCGGTGGGAGGAGAGGCTGGGCAAGGTGTAGGCCTCTCCTCGATTAAATTGTATAAAGTGCGGGTTGTTTCATGAAGGAGCCCGCTTGCACCCACTCCCATTGCTGGGTAAAGTTCGCCTGCACAAAACAAAAATGTTGGTGAGCGATACTTTTACGGTGTAACAATGACTTAACCCGGTACACCGGTGGGTTGTTGACGCCCTTCTCGGCAACACTACAAACGTAGCATTATAGCATAAATTTGACGCTTTTTACCAAATTCTCTCTAATTAAACTTAGAATTAGTTTTTAGAAAGTTTTATCTAAGCCTATTTTTTCCGAAGGCGATAAGTAATCCTGCCTTTGGTCAAGTCGTAGGGAGTCAATTCGACTTTGACGCGATCGCCAGGCAGAATTTTGATGTAGTTGCGGCGGATCTTGCCGGAAATGTGAGCTAGCACGTTAAACCCATTATCTAGGTCAACGCGAAACATCGCATTAGGCAGGGATTCCGTCACTGTCCCTTCCATTTCAATTAAATCTTGCTTAGACAATTTGGTATTTACCTCAACTCTACATTTGATTAACTAGGAGTGTCCCGCTCTTTACCTCAACACCTATTTACTGGTAGGAGTGAAACGGGAAACGGGGCAAGAATTCGGGCGACTCGATCGACTTCTTGACTCAACCAACGGCTCGCTTTAGCTTTACTTGAGTAAAGTTGTGGCAATTAGTATCGAGTTCAATCCGGTCTCTAGCAACCCTCACAAAACCTGATAGCACAAAAAGCTCCTAGTTAACATATCTTAGCAAAAGCTTGTGAGTAACAAGCTGTATTGAGAGGGTTCAAGAGTCGATCGAGAGAGATTGTTGCAGTTCTGCGGTGACTAATTCCATTGCTCGATCACCATCAACCGCAACTAACTGTTGGCGGCCGCTGTAAAAATCAATCAAAGGCTCAGTTTGCTCGCGATAAACTTGCAATCGGCGGCGGATGGTCTCCTCATTGTCATCCTGTCGACCCCGCGACAGCAGGCGAGACACCAAAATGTCGTCAGGCACGTCGAGATTAACAGCTTTGAGATCAAATTTCGGGTTCGGTGTACTCCCCTCGGCAATGCTGAGATCGTGCAGCAGTTTGTCTAAAAAAGTTGCCTGGGCGACAGTGCGGGGAAAGCCGTCAAGAATCCAGCCAGCATTAGCGTCCGGTTCATTCAAGCGTTCCTGCACGATATCCATCAGCAATTGGTCGGGAACCAACTCACCCCTGTCCATGTAGGCTTGCGCCTGTAGCCCCAAGGCAGTTTTCGCCACCACGCAGGCGCGCAGGATGTCGCCCGTAGAAATGTGGGGTATTTTCCAGAGAGCGCCTAATATCTGAGCCTGAGTTCCCTTTCCCGCCCCTGGAGGCCCCATGAAAATAAATTGCATTGCGATTACTTCACCATTCCTTCATATCGTTGGGAGATGACGTAAGTTTGAATTTGCTTAGCAGTTTCGATCGCCACACCTACTAGAATCAGTAGGGAAGTTGCGCCAAAACCTCTAAAAGTTTGCACGCCGATCGCGCTTTCTACAGCAGTTGGTACAATGGCCACCAGACCGAGAAAAATCGCTCCCAAGAAAGTCAAACGGTTCAAAACCTTCTCCACATAATCACTCGTTTTCTGACCCGGACGAATTCCAGGAATGCTGGCGCCCATTTTTTTCAAGTTCTGAGACATATCTACGGGGTTGACAATCAACGAAGCGTAGAAATAGCTGAAGAACAGAATCAAAGTCAGATAAAACAGCGCGTAAGCCCAAGGCGTCGGCCCGTTCGGACTCAAAACATTAGCAACTTGAACCAAAAACGGGTTATTGAGAGACTGAGCGAGGAAAGAAGGCACAATCAACACCGAAGATGCAAAAATAATCGGCATCACTCCGCCTTGATTCAAGCGCAGGGGCAGATAACTCCGGCTCTCCCGATAAACTTTGCGGCCGACTTGGCGGCGGGCCGAAATAATCGGAATCCGGCGAGTACCTTCCTGAACAAAAACAATCCCGACAATCGTCACCAAAAAGACCAGCAGCAGAACGACTACACGGCCGACAACTTGCGTGTCCCCACTTTGAGCCAATTCAAAAGTTTGTCCCAAAGAGCGCGGCAATACCGACACAATATTGATAAAAATCAGCAGCGAGGCTCCGTTCCCGATACCTCGCTCCGTCACCACTTCCGATATCCACATCACAAACATGGAGCCGGCTGTTAGAGCCAAAGCAGTTTGTGCTATGAATAAAGGCGATGGAGATTGAGCAAAAGGGCTGACCCAAATCGCAATGCCAATACTTTGCAAAATTGCCCAGCCCAAAGAAACGTAGCGAGTAATTTGAGAAATCTTGCGCCGCCCTGCTTCTCCTTCATTTTTCTGCAACTCTTCTAAACTTGGCAGAGCCGCAGTTAGAAGTTGCACAATAATTGAAGCATTAATGTAGGGCAAAATCCCCAGCGCGAAAATCCCCAAAGCTGACAAGCCACCTCCTGAGAACAAATCCAAAAAGCCAATTAAAGGGCTATTTTCGACGTTTTGGGCAAAGGCGACTCGATCGATGCCGGGGACTGGCAAGTGGACACCCAGGCGTACTAAAATCAGTAAGCCAATGGTTACGAGGATGCGGCCTCGTAAACCAGCAGCTTGAGCCATCTGCATGAACGTCTCTTGTGCAGTTGGCGCTTTCTCTCTACTAACGTCCATAGTTACGATTTGGGATTTTAGATTTGGGATTTTCGACTAAATCATTTTCTGATAGCAAGCTTGAGGATTTGAGATTTGGACATACTCTCAAACCTCAAATCTTCACGCAACTAATTCGCAACTTCCGCCTGCAGCTTCAATTTTTGTGCGAGCACCTGCGGTAAAAGCCGAGGCGCGCACTTGCAAAGGTACATTCAGTTCACCATCTCCTAAGATTTTCAGCGGCCCATCGTCTGTGGTGACAATTTTTGCTTGGATCAAAGAGGTGAGAGTAACTTCGGTGTTTGCTGGCAGCGATGCTAATTTACTTACATTAATGGTAGTGTACTCTTTCCGGTTCACTAGAGGGAAGCTTTTCAACTTGGGGAGACGGCGGTAGAGAGGATTTTGACCTCCTTCAAAACCGGGTCTAGTGCCGCTACCGGCTCTAGATTTTTGACCGCGCATCCCTTTGCCGGAGCTCGCGCCTTGACCGGCAGAAATACCTCTGCCCAAGCGTCGGGGGCGCTTTTGGGAGCCTGCTTTGGGTCGGGCGTCTTGCAATCTCATAGTTTTAGTAATTGGTAATTGGTAATTGGTATTTAGAGAGGGGGTACGCAGTAGTTTTGAGTGCGTGAGTTTTAAGTTGCGGATTTTTTTATTTTCACCGCAAGCACTTAACACTCAAAACTTACAGTTTCCCATTCTCGCGTGCCCTAACCGTAGAGATTTTCTACTGGAATTCCGCGCTCTTGAGCAACTTCGGACAAGGTGCGGAGGGTGGAGAGGGCATTGACTGCGGCTCGGGCGTTGTTTAAGGGATTTCCAGAACCTAGCTGTTTGGCTAAGATATTGCGGACTCCTGCTAGTTCGAGAACAGTTCGCACTGCTCCCCCTGCAATTACCCCGGTTCCCGGAGCTGCCGGCCGCATCATCACTTTAGCTCCGCCACCGTCACCGTTGATGGGGTGAGGGATGGAGTTAGATTTGGTGAGGGGGACTTCAATTAGGTGCTTTTTGCCGTCAGCGACGCCTTTTTTAACGGCACCGATTACGTCGCTAGCTTTGCCGACTCCTACTCCAACTTGACCGCGTTCGTTGCCGATAATGACTATGGCGCGGAAGCTGAGTTTTTTACCACCTTTGACTACTTTGGTAACGCGCCGAATCTGAACAACCCGTTCTTGCCATTCGGATTCTTTTTCGCGCCCTTTGTTGTTGCTGCTGCTTTTTTTCTTGTTGCGCTGTTCTTTTTGTTCTGCCATAGTTTTGTTCTTTGGGAATTGGGGATTAGTAACTGGTAGTTGGAAATGAGAAATTAACAATTAGGAATTAAGAATTTTGTTGTATATTCTTTTTTCCTTCTTCCTTCTTCCTTCTTCCTTCTTCCTTCTTCCTAAAAGTCTAACCCGGCTTCGCGAGCTGCTTCTGCGAGGGCTTTGACACGACCGTGATAGAGGTTGCCCCCCCGATCGAATACGACTTTGACTATGCCAGCGCTGGAACAGCGTTTGGCAATCAACTGACCGACTTGCACGCTCGCGGAGCAGTTGCCGCCAGAACTGAGAGTTGACTTCAATTCTGGGTCGAGGGTTGACGCGGCTGCCAAAGTATGCTGGGCGGTGTCGTCGATTACTTGAGCGTAGATGTGCTGATCTGAGCGAAATACCGCTAGTCTGGGACGTTCGGATGTGCCGAACACCTTGCGCCGCACCCGGCGGTGTCTGCGCTGGACTGATTCTTTGCGAGTAAGCTTCATATAAATACTCGGTAAATGGGAAACTCAGAGTCTTTAGACCTGAGAGAGAAATGACACTTCGGATTTGCTCCTCGGAGCCTCCCTTGCGGGGTGATGTTAGCTTCGCCAATGTTTTAAGAGCTTTTTAGACTTGCAACACTATCTCAGTGACCTTAAGACTGTTTAGTTGCAAATGACAGAGCAGGGAACTAGCTACGCATTCTCCCGGTGTCGTGACTCCAAAAACGTAGACATCGAAAGTCTTAGGCTGGTCAGTATGGCTTGCGGGAATTGCCCCTACAAGCCCAGTGTCTTTAGACCTGGGTTACTGACGGTTACTTCTTACCTGTTTTGCCTGTTTTACCAGCTTTGCGCCGGACAACTTCGCCGCTGTAGCGAATGCCTTTGCCCTTGTAGACTTCGGGCGGACGCACCGCGCGGATGCGGGCTGCTGTATTGCCTACGAGTTCTTTGTCAATGCCGGAGACAATGACGTTGGTGTTGCCTTCAACTGCCATTGTGATGCCTTCTGGAGGAGGCATTTCAACGGGTTTGCTGTAACCGACGTTTAAAATCAGGTTCCGTCCTTGAACCTGTGCCCGATAACCTGTGCCGATAATTTCGAGACGCCGCTGAAAACCTTGGGATACACCTTCGACCATGTTGGCGACTAGGGTGCGGCACAAGCCGTGCAGTTGTCTGGCGACGCGAGATTCGTCTCGGCGGGTAACGAGTAAAGTCTCGCCTTCGAGTCCCATGACGATTTCGGCTGGGATAACTCGGGAAAGTTCACCTTTAGGACCTTTGACGGCTACTTTTTGACCGTCTAGGGTGATGGTGACTTTATTGGGAATGCTAATCGGACGCTTGCCAATTCGCGACATAGTTTTTTGTCCTTTGTTTTTAGTTATTAGTCCTTGATTATTAGTCTTTAGTTATTAGTCCTTAGTTATTGATTTTGGAGTCTGTTGCCAACGACCAGCGACTAATGACTAATGACTAATGACTACCAAACATAACAAAGCACTTCACCGCCCAAACCTTGGCGTCGAGCTTCTCTATCGGTCATAATGCCGCTGGAGGTGGAAATAATGGCTATGCCAATTCCGCCTAACACTCTGGGCAATTCTTTACGGTTCGAGTAAACGCGGAGTCCTGGTTTGCTGACTCGCTTAAGTGCCGTTATGATGGGCTTGCGAGTTTTACCTTTGTACTTTAGAGAAAGCACTAAATGTCGCTTAATCCCTTCTGGTTCGGCTTCTTCAAATTCGCTGATAAAGCCTTCACTTTTGAGGACTTGGGCGATGCTGCGGGTCATTTTTGTAGCTGGAATTTGCGTTGTTTGGTGGCGCGCCATGCAAGAATTGCGAATGCGCGTCAACATATCTGCTATGGTATCGTTAGCTGCCATCTTTTGCTTCTTACTCTAGTGCTTAGTTGTCCCGGAACGGCATTCCCATTTCTTTAAGCAAGGCGCGTCCTTCTTCGTCGGTGTTTGCTGTGGTGATAATTGAAATGTCCATGCCTCGAATTTGATCGATGCGGTCATATTCTATTTCTGGAAAAATTAGCTGTTCTCTCAGACCCAAGCTGTAGTTGCCACGCCCGTCAAAGCTTTTGGGGCTGATGCCGCGGAAGTCGCGGATGCGGGGGAGTGCGAGGTTGATGAGCCGATCGAGAAAATCGTACATCCGATCGCCGCGCAGCGTCACCATTACGCCGACGGGTACTCCTTTGCGGATTTTGAAGCCTGCGATCGCTTTTTTCGCCCGCGTCACCACGGGTTTTTGCCCGGTGATGATGCCAATTTCGTTGATCGACGAATCCAGTGCCTTAGCGTTTTGAGATGCTTCTCCCAAACCGCGGTTCACTGTGACTTTGACGAGTTTGGGGACCTGATGGATATTAGTATATTTAAACTGATCCATCAGTGTGGGAACGATTTTTCCTTGATAAAGAACCTTGAGTTTGTCCGGCATAGTTTTTGTGTTTCGTTAACTGTCCCTGGGCTTGGTCAGGGAATTATTAGTTGTCAGTTGTCAGTTGTCCGTTGTCCGTTGTCCGTTGTCCGTTGTCCGTTGTCCGTTGACTGTTGTCAGGAAAGCATTTGTCTAATGACTAATGACTAATGACTGATGACTAATGACTAATGACTGATGACTAATGACTAATGACTAATGACTAATTATCGATGATTTCTCCGGTTTTTTTGAGCTGTCGCAGTTTCCGGCCATCTTCGCTAAATGTATAGCAAACGCGGCTGGCTATTTTCTCTTTTTCGGAATAGTGCATGACATTTGAGCTGTGAATGGGAGCCTCAAACGTGACTATTTTGCCTGATTCTCCCTCTTGCTGGGGCTTGACGTGCTTGGTTCTGATATTTACACCTTTAACAATTACTTTGCTGACTTTAGGATATGTCTTTAAGATTTCTCCGACTTTTCCTTTCTCTTTGCCAGTAATTATTTGCACGGTGTCGCCTGCTTTGACGTGCATTCTGTAGCGCTGCAGTTCGCTAGTTGCTTTACCCTTTTTTCCGTACATTTTAAAGTACCTCCGGGGCTAAGGAAACGATTTTAGTAAAGTTTTTGTCGCGCAGTTCGCGGGCGACGGGGCCGAAGACGCGAGTGCCTTTGGGGTTGCCGTCTACGTTGATAATAACGGCGGCGTTATCGTCAAAACGAATGCTCATGCCGCTGTCGCGACGCAGACCTTTGCGGGTTCTGACAATGACAGCCCGGACGACATCTGATTTTTTGACGGCCATATTGGGGATGGCGTCTTTGACGACGGCAATGATGACATCGCCGACTCCGCCGTAGCGACGGTTGCCGCCTCCCAATACGCGGATGCACATCAGTTTGCGGGCTCCGCTATTGTCGGCGACATTGAGGTATGTCTGGGGTTGAATCATGGTGATTGTTGACTGTTAACTGTTGACTGTTAACTGTTGACTGTTAACTGTTGACTGTTGACGGCTAATTGATTAATCAAGTACCGATCGGGCGAGCGCAAGATCGCAATTAACTGTTAGCCGTTTTTTGTCCCGAAGATCTCAGCAACCGTCCAGCGTTTGGTTTTGCTCAAAGGGCGAGTTTCAGTGATGCGGACGCGATCGCCGGATTTGCACTGATTTTCTTCGTCGTGAGCTTTGTACCGCTTGGTGCGGACTACGATTTTGCCGTATTTGGTGTGGGAGGAGCGGTTTTCGATTGCTACCACGACGGTTTTATCCATCTTGTCGCTGACTACTACGCCAACTCGTTCTTTAATTGCCATAGCTACCTATTTTTGTTGTGCAATTGACTTTTTTTTAGCTACTGTGCGAGCCGAGGCTAGGCTGCTGCTCACTCTGGGCTGACTTCTGGGCTGGGAGCAGAATCTGCCGTTTCTTTAGCTGCGGCTGATTTTGCTGCCGCTTCTTTCTCAGCAACGATTTGGCGCTCGCGTTCAACTGTCATCAATTGAGCTAGCCGGTGTTTGGCGTGCTTGAACAGGTGAGGCTTTTCCATGCGGCCGGTAGCTTGCTGGAGCCGCAATTCCATTAGTTGGCGCTTGACTGCTAAAATTTGCTCTGCTACTGCAGCATCGCTTAATTCTCTAGCTTCTTTAATCTTGGTCAAAGACATAATTGTGTGCTTTCTCGTTAGCGATCGGTATGACAGAAGACAGAATTGTCTAGATGCTGAATGTCGAAGGAAAGAAAAGTTATGAATGACCGATTTTAAATTGCTGTAGCCGTTTAAAATTTTGACCAATGCCTACCTACTTCTACCTTCGATTATCGCTATGACTGGCCTTCTTCGCGAGTGATGAACTTGGTTTTAATTGGTAATTTGAAAGATGCCAAACGCATTGCTTCGCGGGCAGTTTCTTCAGTTACGCCACCAATTTCAAACATTACCCGGCCCGGTTTGACCACGGCAACCCAAAACTCTGGTGAGCCTTTACCAGAACCCATCCGGGTTTCTGCTGCGCGCTCGGTGACTGGTTTGTCGGGAAAAATGCGAATCCAGATTTTGCCGCCCCGGCGGATATAGCGGGTCATGGCGCGCCGTCCGGCTTCTATTTGGCGGGAGGTGATCCAGGCTGGTTCGATGGCTTGGAGCGCGAAGTCGCCAAAGCTAACTGTATTGCCGCGGGTGGCAATACCGCTCATTCGCCCGCGCTGTTGTTTGCGGAATTTCGTTCTTTTAGGGCTTAACATGGCGAAAGGGAGTTGGGTAATTGGTAATTGGTAATTGGTAATTGGTGATTGCTAATTGCTAATTGGTTTGGAACAACTGACAATTAACAAGTGACAACTAACAGTTAACAATTAGCTAGCCTTCGTTCGATCGATCTTCAAAGTTCTGGCGGCGGCGCTTTTGTTTGGTGCGGGGCACTGCTGCATTTGGTGCAGCCTCTTGTTCCTGTCCGGGAATAATTTCGCCTTTGAAAACCCAAACTTTAATGCCCAGAATACCGTAGATGGTTTGAGCAGTGCAGTAGGAGTAGTCGATGTCTGCCCGCAGCGTGTGCAAGGGGACTCTTCCTTCGCGCGTCCATTCAGTACGGGCAATTTCTGCACCGTTGAGGCGTCCGCTGACTTGAATTTTGATCCCTTGGATGCCGACTTTTTGGGCGCGGGTGATTGCTTGGCGGACTACTCGGCGGAAGGATACGCGCCGTTCTAGTTGCTGAGCGATGTATTCTGCGATCAATGTGGCATCGGCGTCTACTCGCTGGACTTCGACGACGTTGATGCGGATTTGGCGGTTGCTACCGAGTTGCTGCTGCAAACCGACGCGCAAGGTTTCGATGCCTGCTCCGCCGCGGCCTACGACAACGCCTGGTCTGGCGGTGAACACTTCTAGGTCGATTTGATCGGCTTTCCGCTCAATTCTGACCGAGGAAATCCCAGCATTGCTGAGGGTTTTACGAACGTACTTGCGAATTTTATAGTCTTCTTGCAAGAGTTCTGGATAGTTTTTGGGATCGGCAAACCAGCGAGAGCGGTGCTCTTGGGTAATGCCGAGGCGAAAACCAATTGGATGTATTTTTTGGCCCATAATAGTTGATGAGTTAATTGGTAATTGGTAATTGGTAATTGGTAATTGGTAATTGGTGATTACCCATTTTTTTCAACTTTAAGCTGTTTATTACCTATTACGTTTTTCCCTGGTTTAGTTTTCTAGGAGCGGAGCTACTACTACGGTAATGTGACAGGTTGGCTTCCGAATTTGGTAGGCGCGACCTTGAGCGCGGGGTCTAAAGCGTTTGAGGACTGGGCCTTGGTCTGCGTAAGCTTGAGACACTACTAGCTTGGATTTATCCAATCCTGCGTTGTGTTCGGCGTTTGCTACTGCCGATCGCAAAACTTTGACGATTGGTTCGCAGGCGCGGTAGGGCATGAATTCGAGTAAAATCAGCGCTTCTTGATAGCTTTTGCCACGAATTTGGTCGAGGACTCGGCGCACTTTGAAGGGGGATGTTCTGATGTAACGGGCGATCGCCTTAATTTCGGATGTGGTATCTATAGCCATTTCGATTTCGGTAATTGGTAATTGGTAATTGGGCAAAAGGTAATTGGTAATTGGTAATTTTTTTTTCCGACTACCTATTACCTGTCACCTAATTCGGCTATCTTTTCGCCTTTTTATCACCACTTTTCGCGTGACCTCTAAAGGTGCGAGTGGGGGAAAATTCTCCGAGTTTGTGACCTACCATTTGGTCTGTGAGGTAGACGGGTACGTGCTGTCTGCCGTTGTGAACGGCGATCGTGTGACCTACCATTTGGGGCAGGATTGTGGAAGAGCGCGACCAAGTTTTAATTACTTGTTTTTGGCCGGCGGCGTTGAGTTTTTCGATTTTTGTCATCAGAGCATCTGCGACAAAAGGCCCTTTTTTTAGCGATCGAGACATGATTTTTTTAGTAATTCAGGAGTCATTAGTCAGAATTAAGCAGTCATTGGTCATCAGTCCTCAGTCATTAGTTAGCAGTTAATAACTAAGCACTGAAGACTGCTGACTGATGACTAGCTTTGTCTGCCGCCCTTGCCGCGCTTGGAAGCTTTGCGGCGACGCCGGACGATTAAAGCGTCGCTGCGCTTGTTTTTGCGTCGAGTTTTTGCACCCAATGCTGGTTTACCCCAAGGAGTGACAGGCCCCGGACGTCCGATGGGAGCTCTGCCTTCGCCACCGCCGTGCGGGTGGTCTACCGGGTTCATGACGCTACCGCGAACGGTGGGTCTGCGACCTTTCCAGCGGGTGCGACCTGCTTTACCCAAGCTGATGTTTCTGGCGTCGGTGTTGCCGACTTGACCGATGGTGGCGTAGCAGTCGGCGCGGACTTTGCGCTGTTCGCCGGATGGCAGTTTGAGGGTGACGTAGCTACCTTCTTTTGCCATTAGCTGAGCGCTGGAGCCGGCGGAGCGAACGATTTGTCCGCCTTTTCCGGGTACTAGCTCGACGTTGTGGATGCTCGTACCGAGGGGAATGTTCTTCAGGGGGAGGGCGTTACCGATTTCGATCGGCGCGTCTGGGCCTGAGACAATTACTGTACCGACGTTTAAGTTGAGCGGGTGCAGGATGTACCGTTTTTCGCCGTCTTTGTAGAACACGAGGGCGATGCGGGCGTTGCGATTGGGGTCATATTCGATCGCCTTGACGGTAGCGGGAATGCTGTGTTTGTCGCGGCGGAAGTCGATGTCTCTATACAGCCGTTTGTGACCGCCTCCCCGGTGGCGACAGGTGATGACGCCTCGGTTGTTGCGGCCTTGTTTGGTGTGCTTGTTGCTGGTTAGAGACTTTTCTGGTTCTGATCTGGTAATTTCAGCAAAGTCCGAGACGGTTTGTTCTCGGGTGCTGGAGGTATAAGGTCGGTAAGAACGGATGCCCATAATCGATCTATTTTAGATTTTGGATTTTGGATTTTGGATTTGACGTTTATCGATTTTAGATTTTAGGTTGAAGATTGGCGATCTTTGGTTAACTTACGAGTTTTCTGGTTCGAGAATTTCCACCAGTTAACCGCAATTTAAAATCTAAAATCTAAAATCTAAAATCCAAAATCGTCTAGACTTCTGGGAATAGGAGTTTGCGGATCGAGTCTCCGTCTGTCAGAGTTACGGTTGCTCGCTTGTAACAAGGTTTAAAGCCGACGAATTTGCCAACTCGACGCTTTTTGCGCGGCGGGTTTTGGGTGTTGACGCCGATGACTTTGACCTTAAATAGTTCTTCGATTGCAGCTTTGATTTGAGGCTTCGTCGCTTTGGGGGCTACGTCGAATGTGAATTGATTTAATTCCATCATTCGGGTAGCTTTCTCGGTGAGAATCGGACGCTGGATCAAATCTGCGTAGTCGCGGGGGTCGATTTTACTCACCGTAAATCTCCTGAATTTTAGCTATGGCTGTAGATGTGACGATAATTTTGTCCGCCGCGAGAACGTCGTAAACATTCAGGGATGTTGCCAAGATGACGTTTACTAATTCGATGTTGCGTCCTGATAAGTAGACGTTTGGTTGCGGTTCTGGCAAGATTAACAGAACTTTTGTATCGGGTTCGATACCCCAGCGGGCGATCGCACTCAGCAATTCTTTGCTTTTGGGTCTCGGAAATTGCTCTGCAAATTCTTCAACCACAATGATGTCTTCGGTGCGACTTTGGAATGCTGTCCGCAAAGCGAGACGGCGTTCCTTTTTGTTCATTTTGACTTCAAAGTCTCTCGGTTTTGGCCCGAAGATGACACCGCCGCCCCGCCACAGCGGAGAACGGATAGAACCTGCTCTGGCTCGGCCGGTGCCTTTTTGACGCCAGGGTTTGCGGCCACCGCCTCTGACTTCCGATCGAGTTTTGGTGCAAGCATTTCCTTGACGAGCGTTATTCAGTTGCCGCGTCAATGCTCTGTGAACGATGTGAGACGCATTTTCTTCTTTGGCTACGCGCAGTTCTAAAGTTGTTTCCCCAACTTCTTCGCCTTGCCAATTTCGCACTACACAGTTAACCATATCTTTTGTCCTTTGTCTGTTGTTAGTTGTCTGTTGATTAGTTGTCTGTTGTCTGTTGTCTGTCGTCTGTTGTCTGTTCTCAGGTCTTAGTTTTCAGCTCTTAGTTTTCAGCTTTTAGTTCTTAGTTATTGCTTGCTACTAACGGCCAACCACTATCTACTGACTGCTGACTACTGACTACTTACTACTGACTAACGTCCTACTTTTTTCTCAGGCACAACATTGACTAAGGCGCCAGCTTTGCCGGGAACTGCTCCCTTAATTAGCAGCAAATTCTGCTCTGTATCCACCCGGACAATTGTTAGTTTGCGGACGGTGACTTGAACGTTGCCCATACGTCCTGCCATTCTTTTACCGGGATAAACGCGACCAGGAGTAGTTCCAGGCCCGATCGATCCAGGCTCGCGGTGGTTCTTGGAACCGTGAGACATGGGGCCTCGTTTAAAGTTGTGGCGCTTTTGAAAACCTGCAAAACCTTTACCGATGCTTGTACCGATGACATCTACTATTTGTCCCGGTGTAAAGGTATCTGCTTTTAGTTGTTGACCTAATTCAAATGAACTGGTGTCTTCCAATCGGTATTCCTGCAAGTGGCGCAGTGGATTCGCCCCCGACTTGGCAAGGTGTCCTAGTTCTGGCTTGTTGAGAGCCTTTGGTTTGACTTCGTTGTATCCAACTTGAACGGCACCGTAGCCGTCAGTTTGTTTTGTTTTGATTTGAGTTACTGTACAAGGCCCTGCTTGTATGACGGTGACGGGGATGGCTCTCCCTTCGGCGTCAAACACTTGAGTCATGCCTAGTTTAGTGCCAAGAATGCCTACAGACACGGATTTTCTTCCTTTTATTTACGCAAGAGGTTTCGGATTGCGAAGTTTTCGTCAATCCGCTTGCTCTTGTGCAGAAACATTTATTTCAGTGTTCCTGCAATTAACTGTTATCAACCAACAGCCTTCCTCGGTGTTTAAAATTGGAGTTTTAAATTTGGGAGCGAGCTTGTGGAAGTCTTGCAAGGGTTGAGATTCGCGGCTTTTTACCTGCTAGATCTCCGAGTTTTGTCTCGGTCTTGCTTGTTTGCGCCAGGACTTGAGCAGCAAACTACTCAGTATCCTTTACGGCGACAATTCACAATAGTACATGAAGTGTTTGGCGTTTGTCAAGGCCGGGATGAGAATTTTTCGGCTCAACTTTAGGATTTATAATATTTCCAGCTCGCAAGCAGCGATCGACCAAATTTTGATACAGCAGGAAACACAAATTTATGGGACTGATTACGACGGGATCTGATCTGATTCGGGATTTGGAAAAGTCGGGGTCGCTGGCCCTGTACGTTCCTTTAGAAGGAGGATTTGAGGGGCGCTACCTCCGCAGGCTGAGGGCTGCGGGCTACGGTGGGTACACGATTTCGGCGCGGGGTTTGGGTGATTTGGCGATGTATTTAACGGGGGTTCACGGGGTGCGGCCGCCGCATTTGGGCAAGAAAACTACTGGCAATGAAGGGGCTGTGGGTTATACGTACTACGTGCCGCCGATGTTGAAAACTCAATTAGACAATTTGCCACCTAAAGCAAAAGGACTGGTGCTGTGGATTATTGAAGGGCAGATTTTGTCGAGTCAGGAGATTGAGTATTTGACTGTTTTGCCGACCTTAGAACCGCGAGTTAAAATAGCAGTGGAGATGGGGGGCGATCGAGCTTTTAGCTGGAAGCCACTTAAAGATGCTTTAGTTGCAGCTTAAATTCCGGTATTTGCGATCGCAAATCAACTAAAAAACGCAGCGAGCAACTAAAGCTCAACAGCTTCTGCTCGCTGGTTTTGATATTTTTGGGAACTACTTAATTAACAGGAAAAATCTTATGCTTCAGAACCGCGATTATACCATCATTATTGACAAAAGCGGCAGTATGTACACAAAAGACCACATGGGCGGTAAAAGTCGGTGGGCGCTCATGCAAGAATCGACGATCGCATTGGCGAATAAATGCGAAGAACTCGATCCTGATGGCATAACAGTTTATGTGTTTTCCGGTCGCTTCAAGCGCTACGACAACGTAACAGCAGCTAAAGTCGTGCAAATATTCCAAGAAAACGAACCTTCGGGAACTACGAATTTAGCTGCTGTTCTGGAAGACGCTCTGAACAGTTATTTTCAGCGCAAAGCATCCGGTAAGACCAAGCAAAATGGGGAAACAATATTAGTGGTGACGGACGGAGAACCGGACGATCGCAAAGAAGTGATGAAAACCATTATAGAGGCTTCCCGGAAGCTCGATCGAGATGAAGAGTTAGCGATTTCTTTCATTCAAGTAGGGGATGCGCCGGAAGCTACTAAGTTTCTCAAGATATTGGATGACGAACTGCAAAGCGCCGGGGCTAAATTCGATATCGTTGATACTGTCACGATGGATGATATAGAAGGAATGACCCTGACAGAGGTATTGCTGAATGCAATAACTGATTGAGGAGGCGGGCGAAGTTCAGGCGATTATATTTGGGCCAGTTTGCCCAGCAGCATTTTTTAGGGGGTTTAAGTTATGGAATCTATCGAGCGCCTGTTAGGTGAACTTAAGGCAGAGTATCAAGCATCTCAAAAAAATGCTGAGTTGAAAACTCAGGCGCCGGTGCCAGCACAAGTGCCTTTGCCACAAGCAACAGTGCCGTCAAATCAAACATTTAAAACATCAGATATAAATTTGTATGCTGGTTCTTTGGATAAGGATTTAGCTCAAATTAAGGCTGAGTACGAAGCACAAAATAAAGCTCAGGAAGTGGCTTCACAGCAACCGCTTAAGGCTGAGCACGAAGCACAAAATCAAGCTCAGGCAGTGGCTTCACTGGAACCGCAGCCACCAGAAAAAGTCGCGGGGCCGCAGTTGGACGTACAAACGCACAGACAGAAAGTTAGGCAAGCTCAGGTTTGGCTGAAAAAGTTGGATAAGAATTCCGATGAGGGATATTGGTTCGATCAGTTTGCTTTTAAGTATTCTTCGAGGATAGATGCGGCGATCGACTATTTGCAAGTGGTGAATGAGTTTGATTGATTGAACTACACGGTATTCAAAATTTGTAAGGCTGTTTTTGGGTTAATTGCCATCTCTATTTGTGGTAAGGACACGGCAGTGCTGTGTCTTTACAAAGCGTCAAATAAATATCACTTGTATCATATCAAATCCGTTAGCATCGGAATAGTAAATCCGAGTTCACTGTTCACTGTTCACTGTTCACTGTTCACTGTTCACGGCGTCAACAGTCAACCGTCAACAGTCAACCGTCAACATCATGTATGAGTGTAACCGGAAATGATATCACGCGGGATTTAGGATACGGCAGTGCCGTATCCCTACAAAGGACTAGCAAATAAATATCATTTATAGGAACACAGCACAGTTATTTCCTATGGCTGCCACAACCACGGGGAGGATTGAGCCTATACTAAGTTTTTGGACACAGATGTAGGATTCAACAAAAACAAAGCCGCCTTTTTTGCTGTATCTTCAGATAACTGAATTTGTTTTAACTCAACAATACCTTCACTGATAAAAGTATCTCTCAAAGCAGCTTTTTCTCCGCTGTTAAAACTCGTTTCGTAAAACACTTCTCTAATGCCCGCCGCAATGACTAATTTCAAACAATAGATGCAGGGTTCTAAGGTGACGTAAATACTAGCCCCAGCAGTAGATATACCGTGTTTAGCAGCTTTGGCGATCGCATTTGCTTCCGCGTGAACCGCCCTTGAGGGCAAAGTTTTGCTGGCGTCGCAACTACTCAAACCTGGATAGCAGAAGCCTTGAGTAGTACAGTGTGCCGAACCTGACGGCGAACCGTTGTAACCCGTTGCTAAAACTTGCTTGTTTTTAGTTATCACGGCGCCTACAGGAAAAGCCAAACAAGTCGATCGAGTAGCAGCCAATTTTGCCAACATTAAAAAGTATTCATCCCAAGTCGGTCTGTCTTCTTCTAAATTCATCGTCTATCCTGGATGTATTGCTTGCTCGTTTTCAGACACTCGGCCGCCTTTTGCAATTCTATTCCCAAATAACCAATATGCTCGCCTTTGATGGCAGGGGAAGCCGCACAAATTTCTCGCACTAACTTGAGAGGGTTTGTTCCAGAATAACAGGTGACAACTTCGCCGCTGCCGGGAGTGGTTTGCGTGACAACTATTTGATTGTCGGCTACTTCAACTAAAAAATTGCCTGCTGCATCGAAAAAGTCTCTATCTTCGCAGATTTTAGCATATTGGGTTTGAATAAGTCGATCGGCATTTTCAAAGGTATCGTCATACAAGTGAGCCGATTGACTCAACGTTACCAACGGGCCCATTGTCAAATTATAATCGGAACGCCTCGCAATTTCATCTCGAATGTGCTGCTGCAAAGCCCGCAAACCCATTGCATTGGCCGGCCAAGCCGCAAACATATCGTTACTGCGGAGAGTTGCAGTTAGCGATATTTCCTCATCCACAACTCGCACCCAAATGTGATTTAAACAAGGACTGCCACTGTGCTGGTGGTCGGAGGAACCGTCAGGCCTTCTGTTAATATTTCCGCCGGCATCCCACAAACTAATTACAGCACTTGCCGCGTCAATTTCCTTAATTAGTTTGGCAATAACTTCTTCAATTTGATCGCGTCCAAACCACGACCGCATCCGCTGTGCGTAGGTATATTTAATGCCTTCGTTATATGGGGCATCTTCGAGCATTTGCGGTTTGTACTGTTCGAGGAAATCACGGTCTATTGGTAAGTAATTCGGTTCGGGAAAATAGAACTCCGCAGGTTCATCTGTAATCACTGCCATTAAGTCGATTAATTCTTGCCACTGTCCGTCGTAACCAGTCGGCCGCAAGGTGCCGGTGGTCTTAATTCGATGGATGATTTTTACCCAAGTTTCGGCGATAGTTTTGCCTTCGATTCTGTGTCCGTATTTCTGACCGGGGAGTACAGTCGGGACGATTTCAACTAGCGGAAAAGTTAAGGGTTCTCCCCAAGGTTCAACAGATTCTTTTTGGGCAAAAGACTTGACAAAGGTCACTGTATCGGCTATATTTTTGGCTTCTTTCCATTCGATGGAATGACGCAATAGTTCTAAGGCTTCTGCTGCTATTTCAATATCAATGTAGCCAAATATTGAAGATTTAATTAGCCAGCAATCTCTACCAGTATCGCTTTTTCCCGCTTCAAAGCCGTTGCGAAAAAAGTCGAGTAAGCACGCGGCAGCACCGGAGTTGCTGTCTTCTTTGGTAGCGTTGAGAATTACTAAAAAGCGGACGTGGGGATTGCACAGCAAGTTTCTAATTAAGAAGTTGATGCCGCGAGTAGGAGAGTACAGTTGTCCGATGACAGCAAATTCGTTGGGTTGTAAATTTTTGCCGTTAGCGCAGCCCTTGGAAAGGATCGCACTTTTTACTGTCCAGCCGCTGACAATGGCTGTTTGCCCCGTTCCACAAATTAATTGATTTGGTTTGTATAGGGGTTTGTACTCAAATTTATTGATGAGATTTGTGGCTGTCATGGTTTACCGTTTTTTGCACCGCGTACTACTATATCAATAGTTTGGAGGGTTTGAAGAGGGGATTAATCAGGTTTCTGCTGCCGCTGCAACGATTTGTTATACTGCGTCAACGCAGATCCTTGCCTGAATGTCTTTTACAGCGATCGCCCTCACCGGAATTGAAATCACAAACTCTGTACCTTCACCTAAAGTTGAGTTAACTTCTAGAGTTCCAGAGTGTTTCTCGACTACGATTTGATGAGCGATCGCCAATCCCAGCCCTGTTCCTTGCCCCACGCCTTTGGTGGTAAACAGATGCTCAAAGATTTTTGGCTTCACCGCATCCGTAATGCCAATCCCATTATCCTGAATTCGGATCAGTGCCTGAGATTCCGACAATTGGGTTTTGACAGTAATCTGGTTGGGGTTGGCTTTGATCTGAGCAAAACTGCGTCCTTTATTTGATTCCTCAAGGGCATCGATCGCATTTGCCAGCACATTCATAAATACCTGATTCAACTGTCCGGCAAAGCATTCTACCGGTGGCAGATCGCCATAGTCTGTGATCACTTCAATTTCCGGGCGACATTCGTTGGCTTTGAGGCGATGCTTGAGAATCAAGATTGTGCTGTCAATGCCGTCGTGGATATTGTAATGAATGGGGCGATCGCAATCCGAACGCGAGAAGGTTCTTAAACTGGTGCTGATTGTGTGAATGCGATCGACTCCTTCTTGCATCGAATCAATTAACTTGGGTAAATCCTCTTGTAAGTATTCCAAGTCTATTTCCTCCAGGAATGCCTGTAGCGTGGCACTTGGATAAGGGAGTTCTTTTTGGTAGAGAGCGATAACTTGAAAGAGGTCTTTTATACAATCCTGAGCGGGTTTCAGATTGCCAGCAATAAAGCCAAGCGGGTTATTAATTTCGTGCGCGACACCCGCCACTAAATTGCCCAAAGCCGACATTTTTTCGGTGTGGACTAACTGAATTTGAGACTGTTGCAGTTGTGTGAGTGCTGCTTCTAAATCAGCGGTTTTCTCAGCTACACGCTGTTCGAGATTTTTAGTTAACTGCCGTAGCTGCAAATGAGTTTTTACCCGTGCTAGCACCTCCTGTTCTTGAAAGGGTTTGGTGATGTAGTCCACAGCACCCAGGACAAATCCTTTCACCTTACTATCGGCATCGGAGAGAGCGGTCATAAAAATGATGGGAATACTTGCGGTTTTCGGATCTGCCTTCAGACGCTTGCAGGTTTCAAAGCCGTCAATTCCTGGCATTTGAATATCGAGCAAGATCAGATCCGGAGGATAAGCTTGGACTCTCTTAAGAGCGCGATCGCCATTGATTGCGGTTGCTACTTCGTACCCCGCATCACTTAAAGTTTCACAAACTACTTCTAAGTTTGCAGGGGTATCATCCACCACCAGAATTAATTCAGGACTAGACATCGGCTTTCTTCTCTGTGAGATGTTGTTGTAGCAACTCTTCAATCTCTTCGGCTTTAAATTGCTTGGCCAACTGAAGAATTTCTGAGGCAAAATTAGCGTAGCGAGGGTTAGATTGAGCAATATGCTCTGTGTGCGAGCGTAGCCGTTTTAAGTTGCCTTGTTGTGCCAATCCTAGTAACTTTTTTAAGTCTACCGCCGAAGGAATAATCATCCCTTCTGGGTTCTCTAATGCAGTGGTTGGAGTGGATGGTTCAGACTCGTTGGAGCCTGTCATTTCATATTTCCATTTTAATTCCAAATGAGTGGCTAAGAGGTTAAATAATTCACTGACTTCCACTGGCTTTGCCAGGAAATCATTTCCCCCTGCATCTAAACTCATCTGTCGATAGGCTTGTGCAACTGATGCAGAAGAGACAATGATCTTCGGGTGGGGCAAATCCTTTGCACTGCGAATTTGTTTGAGCAGTTCAAAGCCGTCCATGACTGGCATTGCCAAGTCTGTAATCACTAAGTCAGGTTGAGACTGTCGTATTTTTTCCAATCCTGCTTGTCCATTTTCGGCCTCACTAACTTGGAATCCTAGTGGCTCTAACAAGTTGACGAGAACGGCTCGGTTTTCCCAATGATCGTCTACTACAAGTATGCTGCGTCGTTGTCCTTCGTAACCAATAATTTGTTTTCCTGTTGTGAAGGAGTTTTGCTGTACCCAATCGGTGGCGATCGCCAATTCCACCTCAAAAAAGAACTCACTACCGACTCCGGGTTGGCTCTTAACTTGGATTTGTCCGTTCATAAGTTGGACAATTCTTTGGCTGATCGCCAATCCTAAACCCGTGCCCTCGGCTTGGCGCTGGCGATCGCCCACTTGTTCAAAAGCCTGAAAAATTTTCTCCAAATGATTGGGCGCAATTCCTACACCCGTATCCTCAACTTGAAATTTGAAAGCAGGAGTGGATGGATTGGGAGGATTCTCAACTACGGCAACCTTGAGCGTGACAGAACCTTTGTCGGTGAATTTAATCGCATTTCCCACCAAGTTGAGTAACACCTGACGCAGCCGTTTTTCATCGGCAAAAATCCCTTCTGGCAAATGTGGATCGGGATCGTAAACGAAGCCAATGTTTTTTTGGTCGGCACGAATGCGGCAGATTTCAGCGACACCTTGGAGGAATGAGGGAAAGTGAATCGCTTGAAGTGCGAGTTCTAATTTACCGGCTTCAATTTTGGACAAGTCCAACACATCGTTAATCAGCGTCAGCAAATGAGAACCACACTGGTGAATGATTTCTACCCCATGACGTTCTTTCGCTGGCAATGCGCTGCTGCGGTTGAGGATTTGAGCATAGCCCAAAATACCGTTGAGGGGAGTGCGGAGTTCGTGGCTCATGTTGGCAAGAAATTCGCTTTTTGCTTGGTTGGCGCCATCAGCTACCAGTTTTGCTTCTTTCAGTTCTGCGGTGCGTTCCTCAACACGGCTTTCCAGTTCGATAAAGGAGGCTTTGAGTTGACCTGCCATCTGGTTAAAGGAATCTGCCAGCGATTCTAATTCACTAATGCCTTGCACCTGAAGTGTTTGATCCAACTGTCCCGAACTAATCGCCTGACTGGCTTTTTGTAGCTGCAAAATCGGTTTGGTAATCCAACTCGAAGTAAAAAGACCCAGTATAGTCGTCACCACCAAAGCCCCTATACACAGCAAAATTGTGGTGCGAGTATTGGCATTGATTTGTGCCATGAAATCTGATTCAGGCACTACAACAACGCTGAACCAATCGATACCTCGTTCGTCTCGAATGGCGGAAACCTGCACGAACTGCCGCTGGTTTGCCAGCATAAAATCAAGCTGTTGATTCTGTGCAATAGCGTTGAAGTTGCCAAATCGATCGAGGATAGCTTGCGCTGTGGCACGAATTACAGAACTTTCAGACTTGACGGCAGGAATTTGTTGCAACTCCTCTTTTTTAAGATCCATAATGTAAGGCTGACTGATCTTTGAACTCGCAATCAGATTGCCCGATCGATCTACGATAAACGTTTGTCCCGTTTGACCCACCTTCAACTCGCTCAGAAAACGATGAATCTTGTCCAGCCGAAAGGTGCTTTTTTCCACGCCTAGTAACGTTCCATCGCGATTGTAAATCGGCTGGGATAGAGCCAGCGTAGCCGATTGATACGAACTGCTGACGTAGGGCACAGATGTCCAGGCTGATTTTCCAGCTTTCTGTACAACTTGATACCAAGGTCGAGTCCGAGGGTCAAACTCTGCCTGAGTTTTGAGCAGTGCGACTCGTTGACCTTGATTATCAAGTTTGTAGAATTGGCGTTGAGGTAGACGCGCTTTGTCACCACTGAGGCGAGAAACGATGCCGTCATTGATTGTTGTATCTAGGGCAATACTCGTGCCATCCTCTAAACCAATTTGCACGTCTTCGAGGGTATTTTGGCTGACTAACCGCCACAAAGTTCGTTCCAGTTTGGTGAAATCTGTTAAATCAAGCTGACTCTCTTGGGCGGCAGCTACGATCACTTGTCCGGCAATATAAGGTTTTTCCAAATAGTTTAGAACTTGCAGGTTGAGGCGATAGCTCATCTCTTGTCGTAACTGACTGGCAACTTCATTGACTGCCTTCTGTCCATTTCTCAGAGAAATATATCCCGTTAATCCAACTGCTGCAAAGATTTGTACAACAAACGGGACAATCAAGAGCGATCGCAGGGAAAGTTTGCGTTTAAGTTTAAATAGATTCAGGGATGAGTTTGGCAGAGACATGGTAGTAGCTTCTCTAGAAAATAGACTTTGAGGAATTGCTAGCTTGATGTTCAATCCACCTTGGTAGGGTCTTTCAATGGGCTTAAATTCCTGCCTAGACACCGACGCTAACAATTAATGTCGTACCTCCAACCAGCAGTCGCATTAGCAAGCTGCAAGTGGTTTTCTCTTTCTCACGCAACTGCAACAATCGCCCTCGTTGGTTGATGTGCCGTTGGTTGGTGGAGTGGCTGGGAGACTGTGATCAGCGGGCGATCTGTTAGCCGAGTGTTTTTTTAGTAAATCGGGCGATCGTTCTGGCTCAAATTTAAAGGCGATCGCACGCACTCCACCAACAATCTCTCAACCCAATTCCCATCGAAGACTACCGTTTACAGAAAATCCCAAAGAAAGCCCTGGGCTTTTAGTCGTGGGATGAATCTGCTTACCCTTTAGGGTCAGTCCTTTTCAGTCTATGCCGCAGTCCCCTAATTAGATGTTAACTGTATCAATACTTCAAAGTTACCTGTAGGTCGATCTTAAACTCGATTTGATCGTTCCCACATTCTCATTAAACCCAGTCTTAAGCTAAAGTTTCTCACCGTGAGTTTCTCTTTTTAGGATTTTAATAAATTAGTTTAACAAATACCTCAAGCCAACAATTCACTCACAGCTACGCTAAAACCGGCAAGCACACTTTGAGTATTAACAACTTCATCCGCATTAAACAACCGCCAGCTTTGCCCCCCATTGACAAATATTAATCTAGCTTCAGGAAATAGCAACCAAACCTCTAAACATCCCGATTCCAAATATTCTTGAGCTTTGGCAAATAACTCTTCGCCGCTATCTTCGGGGGAAGCAACTTCCGCTATCAAAGGAAAACTTTGGGAAAATGCTGTAAAATTGCCTGATTGTGGCAGCAGTTCAGGAGTAATGTAAGCAACATCGGGACGGCGACCCTGTTTGTTAGTGCGACAAAGGACTTCTGTAACAACTTCTCCTCCCTGTCCGCTGGAATTTTTGTAAGTTTTCCAGGAAGTAGCTAGATTAACTTGAGCGAGACCGTGCTTGAATGTCATTCCTGTTTTCTCCACTAAGTTGCCGTCAACCCATTCCATTCTATCAGCAGGTCTGACTAAAAAATCTTCAAGAGATATGACTTTTTGAGGCTCAGATTCTGGCGGAATTTCTGGTATGTTTTCTAATTTTTGCGGTAATTCTGGCTCGGAGTTTTGGTCGGCATTTTTTGGTATAATTATAGTAGCTGTCATGCTCGCAACCTCGGTTTAACGATTATAAATTTACAAGCGATCGCTCTCGATCGCATTCGATGACATGATTGAACTTGGTAGATTTTGTCTTTTCAACTTAGCCCGACAATTTATATATCATAGCAATTCAGAAAGGTGACTTTCATGATTCTTTCAAACCGTTTTTCAGAAGCCCTCACCTATGCCGCCGAATTGCACGCTACCCAAGTTCGCAAAGGTTCCGGCGTTCCCTACATTGCCCATTTGTTGGGCACTGCTAGTATAGCTTTAGAATATGGGGCAAATGAAGATGAGGCGATCGCAGCTTTGCTTCACGATGCGATCGAAGATCAAGGCGGCGCCACCACCCGCGAAGCCATCCGCCGCCGCTTTGGCGATACTGTCACAGCGATTGTAGACGGCTGTACCGACAGTGACGCGACGCCGAAACCGCCTTGGCGTCAGCGAAAACAAGCTTATATCGATCGCATTTCTACAGCTTCTGCCTCGGTCAGATTAGTCTCGGCTGCTGATAAACTTTATAATGCTCGATCGATCCTGAAAGATTCCCGTCAATTAGGAGATACTGTTTGGGAACGCTTCAAAGGCGGCAAAGAGGGTTCTCTCTGGTATTATCGTTCTTTAGTAGAAGCATTCCGCAAAGCTGAGTTAACGCCTATAGTTGAAGAATTAGACCGCACAGTTTTAGAATTGCAACACTTTTCTGAACGCTGAAGGCTGAAGGTAAAAAGCACTAATTATCAATAACCAATTACACTTAAAAAATGGCAAATGTTCGCTTAGAAAATATTACCCGACGCTACCAAAACGTCACCGCGATCGAAAACATCAGCTTCAAAATCCCGGACGGGGAATTTTGGGTATTAGTCGGGCCATCCGGCTGCGGAAAATCGACAATTATGCGGACAATTGCAGGTTTAGAAACCGCCACTTCCGGCAATCTTTACATCGGAGATAATTTAGTTAACAACATTCCGGCGAGACAGCGGGACGTTGCAATGGTGTTTCAAAATTACGCGCTTTATCCGCACATGACTGTCGCAGAAAACTTGGCATTTGGATTGCGGATGCGGAATGTTGACCCGACTAAAATTCAAGAACGAGTCGAAACAGTAGCCCGATCGCTCTCGATCGACCATCTCCTCAAACGTAAGCCCAAACAGCTATCAGGCGGACAGCAGCAGCGGGTAGCACTGGGAAGGGCGATCGCCCGCGAACCGAAAGTATTTCTGTTAGATGAACCGCTTTCTAACCTCGATGCTCAACTGCGAGACGACACTAGAGCAGAACTCAAACAACTGCATCAACGGCTGGGAATTACCACCATTTACGTCACCCACGATCAAGTGGAAGCGATGACTTTAGCTGATAAGATTGTAGTCTTAAATGGGGGAAAAATTCAACAAATTGGAGACCCGCAAAGCATTTATGCGAAACCAGCTAACCGCATGGTTGCCACATTTTTAGGCAATCCCGCCATGAACATTTTGCCGGCAATTTATACTAACGAATCCTTTCAAGTAGGAGATCAAGCTTTAGCCTGTCCGCCCTCGATTCAGAAAAAATTGCAGGCGAGAGAAGGACAAGGATTTGATTTGGGCATCCGTCCAGAAAATATAGAAATCTTTACGCCACAAACAGTAGAAGATGATGATTTGAAAACCGATGTTTGGGCTTTAGAAAAAGTCCCCCTCGATCTAGAGGTAAAAGTAGTGGAACCTCTGGGGCGAGAAACTTTAATTCGGGCGAGTTTGCCTTCGGTGAGCGCTGAAACTACTGTACAGGTGCAAGTACCTGCGAGTGTTCGCTTGCGATCGGGCGATCGGCTGACGGTACAGCTTGACTTCGATCGACTATTTATATTTGACCCCTCCACCGGTGAAGCGCTTTATCCTTAACTGGATTCAACCTAAAATCTCCAAATGTCCAATCTTCAATAGATAAGATTTATGCACGCTGACTGATGAAACCCGGTTTCTTCCTGTATTTCTCGTTCCTCGTCCCAAATTTTTCCGAGAAACCGGGTTTCTAGCCCCGATGCGTAAGTCCTGATAGACTGACTTTTCGAGTGAGGAGGTTTCTATTTCTTGTTACAAAAATTTACACTTGACATTTATTAATTTACCAAGTAATGATACGATTAGTATTGGCACAACGACAAAACGTCCCCCCAAAAGCTGATATTTCCTGAATCGGGGCGATCGCGACCCACAACGCCAGCATCTTCGCGCTAAGAAGCGGCTTTACGCCCTCACTTGGGAGCAACTGGCGAACCAAAAACTCAGAAAAACGTTCTAGCGGCATTTTTAGATGAATCCCGACAACCTGCCTCAAATGCTGCAAACAGGATTTCACCTAACTTTAGGTGCAACTTCCTTTTTAATTGAGACATTGCAAGATCCCCTGAAGCGAGAAGAAAATCTTGACAAACTGAAGTCAGATTTTGGCCAGCTAGCCGATGATCTGCTGGAAAAAGGAGAAATGACTGAGCGAGAAGCCCGGAATTTTGTAGATACTATTTTCTCTCAACCGGGCGATCGGGAGAATGCAGACAGCGAATCTGTCTCGTCCAAGCAATCAGATGCAGCGACTGATGCTCCTCCCGAGTCGGTTGTACAGCCTAACGTAAAGCTAGAGATTCAAGAATTAACAGCACACATGGCAGCGCTCAGAGCCGAGTTGGAAAATTTGCGCGCCGAAAATTCCTAGTATTAAAGAATCAAGAGTCTTTAACACAGCCGGAGTTTACTTGCCAACTTAATTTAAGAGAACCAAACTTTAGTCATTTTCCCATTTTTCAGAACCGATCAGGTCGGCGATGCGATCGCGCAGCAAGAAGTCGCATTTTTCTAATTCGCACTCTACACAAGCCCATTCCCGAGGCGGAATGAATTGGCACAGCGTGTAGATAGGCTGTTGGCGGCTCAGCACGCCCTCGTGGACGAGGTGACGCGCTTCATCTTGGATCACATCTAAAGAGTATTGGATTTGGGGAATAGTGGAGTGAATCATAATGCGCCCTCAATGTTTTACTAAAAAAATTTATGGCCCTGGTAATAATATAGTCCAAACTTACGAATATGGAAGTTAAATTTTGTCCGTATACAGCTATACAATTCACTGCCGTCAATTTAAAAAAATTATAGGAACGATCAGTAAGTGATGGGAGCTGTCTTAGGATGTGGAGAAGCAGCACATTTTCCCCACAAGCAGGCGGATCTGCTGGAAAGCTCTATTGAGAACTTAGGAACCCGCGTCCAATTCCCGGTTTCTGGATACTTCGCCACCAAAGGCAGAATTTCTCGCGAGAAACCGGGTTGATGAATTTAACTCCTAACGCAGCAAGCAACAAAGGAAAGATTCCGAAGTCGGGCAACTCAATCCTTACCAGTTGCGTCAATGCCGAATAGCACTTCTAGAACGATAGATTGCGCTGCCGGCATCTGCCCAAAACAAAATACATAAGGAATACTCGGAGGCAAGTGTGGCAAAAATTGCTCTAAAACGTAGGGACTGCCGTAAATTAACACGGCTTGCAGTTCTCCCGTTTTTAATAATTTCTTAAACCAATCTTGAGCTGCTTCGGTCAAACCAGCACTGCCTCGGAAGCAATTGCCGCGAATGAAAATTTGCAGCAGTGTCGGAGAAAAATGCTCTGCACCTGTATTATCAGCGATCGCGCCTGTGCGATCGTCAATCAGTTGCAATTCGTAACCAAACTGTTCGGGAAGGGCGATCGCCGGAGTGTGGTTTCCCAAAAACTCGCACCCCAAAACATCATCTACAACAATCAAATTCCGCAAAAGCTGGTTTTCTGCTGGTTTTGCAACCTGCAAAGGTAGATTGCCGCCAAATTTCAAAGAATCTCGCAAAATATCGGCAGCAGTTGCCCTGGCATCAGGATTTGCCAGCAAACTTAAGTCTATCGACTCGATCGATGTTGAATTTACTGCTTTTTCCTTTTCCTTTACTAACAAACCGACTTTAGCTTTAGCCGACCAAATTCGCTTGACAGATTCCTTGATTTGTGATATAGAAATCCGCCCTTGAGTGACAGCTTCGCAGACAGCCAGAATCGCCCCTTCCGGGTCAAGCGGCATCAGCAAAACATCAGCACCAGCCTGGGCCGCCAAAACAGCAGCTTCATTAGCGCCGTACTTATTGGCGATCGCACCCATCACCAAAGCATCCGTCACAATCAAACCTTCAAATCCCAACTCTTCTCGCAGTTTCCCGATCAAAATTTTGCGAGAAAGAGTAGCAGGAAACTCGGCATCCCAAGCCGGAATCAGCAAGTGAGCACTCATCACAGCATCGGCACCAGCGGCGATCGCCTCAACAAAAGGAGGCAACTCAACCTCAGTCAATCTCCCTGGCGAATGCGGCAAAACCGGCAATTCCAAGTGAGAATCAACCGCCGTGTCTCCGTGGCCGGGAAAATGCTTAGCTGTAGTCAAAACCGGGTGTTCACCTGCGCCGCGAATAAAAGCAGCGGCTAATTTCCCGACAATTTCCGGTGTCTCGCCAAAAGCGCGGACGTTAATAACAGGATTGTCGGGATTGTTGTTAACATCAACTACCGGTGCGAGAATCCAATTTAGACCGATCGCCCTAGCTTCGATCGCAGTGACAGCGCCCATTTGTTCAGCATATCGATCGGCTTTACCTGCATCGTGGCGCGCCACTTCGGCAATTGCCATCGGCGGCCCGAACCAAGTCGCCCCCGCGAACCGCTGGCCGACACCTTCCTCAATATCAGCCGCCAGCAGTAGCGGAAACTTAGCCCAAGACTGCAATTGGTGCGATCGAACTGCCAACTCTGCAGCACTTCCCCCGACCAAAATCACCCCACCGACGCCCAAATTTTCCAGATAATAGCGGAGTTTGCTAGCAGTTGGTTCCCATTCCCGATAGCGAATTTGGTGGTCGAACAAGCAGCCAGAAGCGCGCACCACGAACATCTGGGCCACCAGTTCTGGTAAGGAAAGATTGTCAATCATGGGAAATTAGGAATTGTTGACTGTTGACTGTTGACTGTTGACTGTTGACTGTTGACCAAAATTTTGGGTACAAGCCCCGTCATTTTATGACGGCTTTCTCTTGACACATTCTGGAATACTATGTTAAGAGAGAAATGGCAACGCGATAAAACGCCTAGATAGCCAATATTGGGTTCTCCCCGTCTACAATGCTCAGCTACGTGCGACATAGTGTAGGAAAGAGGAACAAACAATTAAGTAAATCATTTCAAATGCGGTCGGGCAGTCCGTGTGCGCTTGTGGACGTATCCAAACAGGGGATTAGCAATAATCAAGCGAGAGGACGGATGAAGCAAGAATCCCCACACCTTTAGGTTGGGGAGTGTCAATACCTTCAGACACTAATCCTCGTCTGCTTCTAAATCCTCATCATCATCATCATCATCATTTTCATTGCCATCGGCCAATTCTTCGTCATCAAACATACCCG
The DNA here is from genome assembly GCF_036702475.1 of Microcoleus sp. D2_18a_B4. Taxonomy (NCBI): domain Bacteria; kingdom Bacillati; phylum Cyanobacteriota; class Cyanophyceae; order Oscillatoriales; family Microcoleaceae; genus Microcoleus; species Microcoleus sp. D2_18a_B4. The sequence continues at coordinate 99,351 of NZ_JAUBTL010000010.1, read as the reverse complement.
GTTTGCGATCGGCAGAAAGCTGATTCAGCAGTATCAACATTTTATCGCCCCGTTCCAAAGAACGGTCTTCGAGAAAAATCACTTCCGGCGTCCGGCGCAGTTGCAATCGTTGGCCCAACTGGTTGCGGACGTAGCTAGTTGCAGATTTCAAACCCTCCATAGTCTCAGCCTTTGCCTCATCAGTACCGTAGATGCTGACAAAAATTTTTGTATGCTGAAGGTCTCCCGAAACAATTACATCGGTAACGCTAACCATACCGGCACCTACCCGATCGTCCTTGATTCCATTCAGCAACATCAGGCTGACTTCCCGTTTAACCATTGAAGCTACGCGCTCAATGCGACGACTTGTAGCCATAGCACCTACTCCTCTACTTTCCTAATCAGCCGTTTTTATCCCGATCCATAATTGTAGCGCGATCGGTATCGGGTGTTATGTGCGATCGGGGGAAAAAATGAGAATCAGCACGACACGGATGAACACGAATACACGGAGGATATTGACACTCCCCAACCTAAAGGTGTGGGGATTCTTGCTTCATCCGTCCTCTCGCTTGATTATTGCTAATCCCCTGTTTGGATACGTCCACAAGCGCACACGGACTGCCCGACCGCATTTGAAATGATTTACTTAATTGTTTGTTCCTCTTTCCTACACTATGTCGCACGTAGCTGAGCATTGTAGACGGGGAGAACCCAATATTGGCTATCTAGGCGTTTTATCGCGTTGCCATTTCTCTCTTAACATAGTATTCCAGAATGTGTCAAGAGAAAGCCGTCATAAAATGACGGGGCTTGTACCCAAAATTTTGGTCAAGTTAGCCAATTGTGCAAACAGTCAGATGACTCAAGTCATCCGTGTATCCGTGTTCATCCGTGTTATGCTCTACTTTTTCCCGGCGAGGGGACTGAAACCAAGTAAACCAAGTTTAACTAAACTATACATTTTAAAACATCTAATATGAATATTCCTAAGTCAATTGTTCGCATTTTTATAATTCTCCCCAACGGTCAGATTGTGGCACAAGTGCGAGATAATATTGTAGGTATTGCAAGTCAAGGGATGCTTTCTACTTTTGGTGGTGGCGTGGACGTTGGAGAAAGTCCAAAGCAGGCAGCGGTGCGAGAACTGGAGGAAGAAACTTGCCTCGAAACCAATTACACAATAGAATTTATCACAACTTTTATACACCAAAAAACCCAAAACAATCAAAAAGTTCTACAGGAAAATCACTTATTTTTGGCTAGGATTAGGAATTTTGATCAAATAGAAATCAAAGAAGGTGTGGGTTTTGTAGTTTTGAGAAAAGATGTAGATTTTGGGAAAGTCAACGCCGGCGAGGGTACTCAAATGGCTTGGAAATTCTTGCAGGAATATTTAAAATAAAAAGTCATACACAATATTTTTCCCGTGCTGGGACTGAAACATGGAGCAACCCTGCGTTATTATTAGAGCTAGAAGCCATTATTCACAGAGCAACTGAGCGGCCCTACAACGTTCACATCCCACCGGAAAACTAGACTCATGTGATCGACAACTCGGGAACAACTATCTGCTGCCGATGCCGAAGCCATCCTAAAATACCTTCCAGAACGAATTCGTGCGGCCCTCATCGCCCGTGCTGCGGAAATTGAATATCCGATCGAAATTGTTGTGGAAATGGCAATTGCTAACTTCCTCGATAGCGAAGCACTTGGTTTTGCCGATTGCAAACCGGGGCGCGGCAACTAAAGACTCTGAACTTGAAGTTAATGTCGGTAATTAATGGGCGATCGTTCAATATAAAATCTGGCAAATACGCTCGCTTGTCATCATGCCCAATTCTATCCAACAAGAAGCGCGCCAAATTCTCGACACCCTCGCCTTCACCCCATTCGAGCAATGCCAACCCCTCAGCCACAACTTTAATACCATTCCTACCAGAGTAGGTTTATACTGAGATGTTGCACCATTCTCAATAAGCTTTTTATGAACAGGCTTTTCCACAACAAAATTCACTCTTTGTGGAACAGGCCGAAAAGCCTGTTCTTGAGAATGGTGCAAGATGTGAGTTTATACGCATTTCGGCATTCCTCCGAAGGATTGCTTTACATTGGCAAAGCCAAAAACTTGCGAGACAGACTTCGCAACGGACATAAAGCCTTTCTGTGGGGCTGGCTCGTAGGCGTAGCCAGCCGCAGGCATCGCTACAATCCAGACGACGTGAGGATTGCCTTCGTCACTCTCAACCAATGGCAAAGACCGGGGTTATCATATGAATTAGAAACCCTCATCCTCCAAGCCAGCAACCCTCCCTACAACGTTAAAATCCCCAGAGAACTATGACTCAAACTATCACCACGCACCACCTTTCTCCAGAAGCTATTCATCAGTTGGTCGATTATTTGCCTGACTACATAAAAGCTGCCCTCTTGTCCAAGTCCACTGAACTTGAATGTTCTCTCGAAGCCGCGATCGAAATGGCAATCTCCAGCTTTTTAGATGAAGAATCCTTTAGTTTTGAGGATTGTCTGCTGGCTAAACGCTTGAAAGATCAGTAAGCCGACGATCTAAAACAATAGAATATAGAGATTCCCCCCAGCCCCCCTTAATAATGCAATACGGTTGAGTTAGTGATTAAAAAACCGCTCGCGCTAGGGTTGGGCCCGAGTGAACGAACCCTCCGTTTCACTCCACCCAACATTTTCCCTACAATTTTCCACGGGCCCAAGCGTATTGCCTTAATAATGGGGGAGAAAGAGCGCCCAAAAGGAATAAAACTCATGGAAAAAGAATTTACAATCGGTCAAAAAGTCCGAGTTGTGGCGATGCCGCCTTACGTCAAAACTGCCGAACCGATGCCGATGCTGCGGCCGGCGAATTTAATTGCGATCGGCGCTGAAGGTGTTGTGATCGATCGCCGTCCCGGCAATTATTGGGGAATTCGCTTTGAAAAAGGTGCTTTTCTCTTAGACAGTCAGTACATTGAAGCGGCGGAAACTACTGTAGAAGGTAATGGGTAATCCGTAATGGGTAATCGGGAATGGGGAATTGAGATCACAACTTAAAATCTCCCTTTTCCTTCTCTCTTTTCCTTCTTCGCTCAACATCGCTCCATTAAATCCGTTAAATCCGTTATACAATCTATTGCCCAACGTCCCTCTTCAAGAAACTAGCTTAGCCTCCTCAAAAGCCAAAGAATTAACCGTAAAATCCCCCAAAACATCCGCTAAAATCGGAGATGTGAAGTTACAAGGTTGAGGCTTGCCCAAATGATAACCTTGAGCGTAATCTACCCCAAGTTCATTTAGTTTATCCATAATTTTTTGATTTTCAACATACTCGGCAATAGTTTTAATTCCCATGACGTGAGCGATTTTGGTAATAGCTTCCACCATTGCAACATCAATAGGATTATCGACAATATTCTTAATAAAATTGCCGTCTATTTTGAGATAATCAACCGGCAAGCTTTTCAGGTAAGCAAAGGAAGACATCCCGCTGCCGAAGTCGTCCAAGGCAAACTGGCAGCCTAGTTCCTTCAGTTGCCAAATCAAGCTGGCTGCCTTGCTGAGATTACCGATAGCCACGGTTTCAGTAATTTCAAAACAAATTATTTGCGGCGGTATTTGATGGATGGAAAACTGTTCCTGAATAAACTCAATAAACTTTTCTTCGTTGAGGCTGTCCCCAGAAAGGTTGATTGAATAAATGCTGGGATATTTGCCAAATAAGGATTGCGGATTAGACAAAAGAGAGCAAGCAGGGAAGGTAACGATTTTATCGCTGCCTACTCCAGGGTCTTGGACGAATAAATTGGCCGTAAAAATTTTAGATAAATTGCTAAATAAAGTACGAATTACCCAGCGGTCGATCGCGTGCATCAAGTTGTAGCGTTCTGCAGCCGGAATAAAGGCCATCGGCGACACCAACTCACCAGTTTCCAACTGGAGGCGAAGCAGGATTTCGCAGTGGGTGCCGGTGGTTGGAGAGTTGAGCAAAGCTACGATCGGCTGAGAGTACAAGCAAAAGCGATTCTCTTCTAAAGCTTGATTAATTTGCACCACCCACTCGGTTTCGCCGTGCTGTTTGATTAATTCTCGATCGCCTGCTTGATAAACCTGTACCCGGTTGCGACCTTTATTTTTAGCAGCGTAGCAGGCCATATCGGCCGCGCTCAAAATCGCAGATGTCGATGCTGTTTTGGGATTGATTGCGACCAAACCGATACTGACGCCGATCGAAAAAGTTTTGTCCTGCCACGCAAAGCGGAATCCCTGAATGCTTCGCAGCAGCGTTTCAGCAACGTTCAATCCTCGTTCGACGGGACGATTGTACAGGAGTACGGCAAATTCATCGCCGCCGAGACGCGCCAAAATATCGGTTTTGTGGATATTGCTTTTAAATAGCTGGCTGACTTGGCGCAGCAGTTCGTCCCCTGCAGCATGACCGGAGGTGTCGTTAACTATTTTGAAGCGATCGAGATCCAGGTAAAGCATCACGTGTTCTTGCCCGTAACCTTGAGCGCCGTGTAGGGCGTGCTCTAGCTGGTACTCAAATTCCCGGCGGTTGACTAATTGCGTCAGAGGGTCATGAGTTGCCTGCCAGGTGAGTTGCCGCGCTTGAGTTCGCACCTGGGTGACATCTCGGAACACAACGACGGCCCCGACAATTTTGCCGCTGCTGGCGTGGATGGGGGCGACGCAGTGGTCGATCGCAAATTCGGTTTGGTTGCGGGCAATCAGCAAGCTGTTGTGTCCTTGGTCAACAATCCGACCTTCGCACAAAGCGATTTCGGCGATATTTTCGATCGGCCGCCTGGTAGTTTCGTCAACTATTCTCAGCACGCTGGCGAGGGGCAAACCTTTAGCTTCCGAGGTAGACCAACCCGTGAGTGTTTCGGCAACTGGATTAAGGGTGGAAATGCAGCCGTCGGCGTCTGTCGCGATTACGGCATCGCCGATCGATTGTAGAGTAACAAACGCGAGTTCTTTTTCTTCAAAAAATGCTTGTTCCATGCGCTTGCGATCGCTAATATCCCGCTGCACCGACACCCAGTGGGTAACGTTCCCGGAGGTGTCGGCAATAGGTACGCTGTTGAGTTCCACCCAATAAGTTGAACCGTCTTTGCGGTAGTTAATCAATTCTAGGCGTAGGGGTTCTCGGCGAGAGAAACCCAGGCGAATTTTATCGACTTGGGTGGGGTCGCTTTCTGGGCCGCGCAAGCAACTGGGGGTTTGTCCGATGATTTCTTCGGGTAGGTAGCCCGTCATTTGGGTAAAAGCTTCGTTGGCATAGATGATGGTGGGGTCGGAGATATCGCTGTCTCCGGCATCCATAATCACGATCGCGTCGTTAGCGTTCACTACAGCAGATTCTAAAAGGTGGAGTCTGGCCTCGGCCCTAACGCGGGTAGCAATTTCGCTTTCTAGTCTGGCGTTAGTCAAGCTGAGGGATGCGATCGCTTTTTGCAATTCCCTAGTCCTTTCTGCCACTGAATCGTGCAGAATATCTATCGCCCCGGACATTTCCATCGGGTCAAGTACGCGCAGTATGTTGGTTTGAGTCACTATTCCCAGGAGTTCTCCCTGTTCCCCCGTTACTACCAACCTGCGGACTAAACGCTGGTGCATTTCCTGATGAGCTACCCACAGCGAGTCTTCTTGCTTGAGGCTAAATAAGGGGGTACTCATCACAGTTTGGGCGATCGTTTGCGACAAATCTATATCTAAAGCTTGAAATTCCACAATATCCCGTTCTGTGACGATACCTACTGGAATGGGGAACGGTAAATCCCTCGATAATTCTGTTGATTCTGTAATTACCACGCAGCTAACGCGGTGCTGGGCCATCAACTCGGCTAAACTCATAACTGACGCGGAGCGAGGTGCTTGAATGACTTGTGCGGTCATTACTTCTTTCACGCGGCGCATTTTTAAGATATTTGCCGGTTTCAGCATGGCTTGGCGAATGCTTTCCGGCGTAATTACTCCTAAGAGTTGACCTTCACTATCCAATATTGGCAAGTGCTTAATTCTTCGTTGCCCCAGCAGAATTAGGGCGCTGAAAATGTCTTGAGTCTCGGATTTTGTCAGAGTTGCTGCCGGCTGCCTCATCACTTCTGCGATGGTGACACCTTTTAAGTTTTTGCCAGAGGCAATCAAATCGACAAGATCCCTTTCTGTGAAGATTCCTTGCAAGTGAGAATGTGGAGCCGAGTGCGAGGATAATTTTAAGAGTGATTTTTCCACGACAAAGACGCAGATACCTGTCGCGTCTCTGCACGCGCTTGAGGTGGGGGGATTTGCGATTTCTGTTAGTGGCTGATAGATATCGGTTGGTGGAATGTCTGCGTTTAGAGAGCAAATTCCGCGCCGTTGGCCCATCAGGGTAATTACTTCTGCTAGTGGGGTATCGGGCGCAACTGTCAAGGGGTAGCGGTCTATTACTTGAGCTAAGGTTGGCAGATACTTGGAGGAATCGTTTTTGAGCATATTTAATTGAGTTTTGCGATCGCGTAGACTCTGCGACATTCCAAAAAAGTGCTGATTTCCAAGCACTAGGTGGATTTTTACGGCGCTGCTGAGACCTAATTAAAATTTATTGTTAAAAATGCAGCCGAGCTTGGGCTGGGGATCGGGCCTGTGACTGCTTTTCCTCTACCTATAAAGTTATAAGCTTATCTTTATTTTAAATTAAATTTTCTGTCTCGTGACACTTTTATTAAAAACCAGGTATTTTTTGTCAACTTTTTGGGGAGCATCTCACCTTTGCAGCCAAGCTAGAAATAGGAGTTTTGAGGCAGGAGGCAGAAGGCAGGAGGCAGAAGGAAAGATGAAGAAGGAAAGAGGAAGAAGGAAGGAGCCAGAAGAAGGAAGGAGCCAGAAGAAGTATTTTTACAAATATGAGATGCTCCCACTTTTTGCGATAAGATCGCAGCTAAAATCATCCATAGCATTGCGAATCATATCCATCTTCAGAAAGACGCATCTGTTGGCTATCCGGGTTAACCTAGAAAAGGTTACTACAAAAAGGCACTGTATTAAGTTCGGCAGTGTTAAGTTTTGCAAAATGTAAGTTTTGCAAGCTGGTCGAGACCATGTATGCGTTGTTGAGTGCAATTGATATCACAGCCAATGTGTGAATTAGATCGCAACTTCCGAAAACAACCGTGGTAAGATTGTAGATATCAAGACAAGAACTTGAATACAGAGTCTGTGAGGAAAAGGGATTATGAAACGCAATCTATTAGCCGCTACTTTTTTAATTACTCCCCTACTGTTGGCAGGCCCGGCTCGCGCTGAAAATCCCGCTCACGTCCAACAGTTATTGTCAACCGGGCAATGTTTTAAGTGCGACTTGTCAGGAGCAGATTTAATGGGAGCCCATTTAATTGGTGCTGATTTGAGAGAAGCAAATTTACGAGGCGCAAACCTATCTAGTGCCAACCTCGAAGGCGCGGACTTGACGGGTGCTAACTTGACGGGTGCTAACTTAACCGCAGTTTTTCTGACTAATGCCAGTTTAAATGACGCAGACCTCGATCGGGCAAATCTGACCGCGGCCATCATTAACACCACTGACGTATCCGGCGCATCAATGGAAGATATGACCATCACTAATGCCAAAATCTACAATACCCAAATCGGCGTCGGCGGCAGCTACGACCAGTAAACTTCTTAAAAGAATGGAAAACGCCAATTTTCAGTTTAAAAACCCGGTTTCTATCCAGAAACCGGGTTTTTAGTCTTTTTGTAGGAACCCTCGAAGCCTTGTCTTACATTTTCTCTCGTATTTCAAGCGAACAATCTGACGTACCCTACCCTACCACGACCACTAAAAACCCAAATCAACCGCAATTCGGTGCGCGCAAGCAAACCCAGAAAACGCCACCGCATTTAAACCCTGTCCGGGAAACGTACTGTCACCCACACAATACAAACCAGGCATAGAAGTTCGATTAAACGGCATTCCCAGCAAACCCATTAACTTCTGTCGCGGAATCGGCCCGTAAGTTCCGTCTTCGCGCCCCAAAAAGCGGCGGTGAGAGCGCGCTGTCCCCACTTCCATATAATCCAAACCGGCATCTAAACCGGGAAAAATCTTTTCTAATCTTTCAATAATTCTCCCTGCGGCCTCTTCCTTTTTATCCTCATATTCCTGCTGCGAAAGTCCTTCCCACTGTTCCATCCAACTCGAAGTAAAAGCGTGAACGATGTGATATCCTGCGGGAGCTAAATCCGGGTCGAGCACGGTCGGAATGGACACCAAAACAGTTCCCTCCGGCGCTTCCATTTTGTCCCAATCTTCTAACAAAATGTGGTGGCAGGCACTACCGGCAGGGATTACGGCTGCTTCCACTCCCAAATGCAAACTCAAGAAACTGGGGGCTTTTTGATAGCGCTGCTGCCATTTCTTCTCGCTAGCTGGCATCTCTTCTGCGGGCAGCAATTTCTCAAAAGTATCCCACCGCGTGGCGTTAGAAACTATCCGCTTTGCCCGGTAAACTTCGCCGGTTGCTAGCTCTACTCCCACAGCGCGGCCGTTTTCTGTAATAATTTTTTTCGCCTTAGCTTTGTATTGAATTTTCCCGCCGCATTTTTCTAATCCTTCTACTAATTTTTGGGCAATTTGACCGACTCCGCCTTTGGGATAATTGATGCCACCGTAATGTCTATCGGAAAATACCATTCCGGCATTAATCATCGGCGTCAAGTCTGCGGGTACTACAGACCAGTAGTAGCATTCCATGTCGATAAATTTCAGCAAAGTAGGGTCTTTTATATAGCGGCGCGCAATGTCGCCAGTATTTTGAGGCAGATATTTTACTAATCCCAAACAGGCTAAAGGATTCTGAAAAAAGACTCGGACGAGATATCCGGGTTCTTCTAGGGATAGCAATTCCATGCCGTTGAGGCAGTTAAAGACGTTCCAGCATTCGCCGTAAAATTTGTGGATTCCTTCGCGTTCGTGAGGGAACCTGTCAGTTAATTCTTGCAAGTATTTCTCATAAGCCTGGGGAACTTCAAGTTCCAAGCCGCTGGGTAAGTGATAGTGAAGCTGTACGGGGTCGGGAATGGTTTCTAAGGTGACGTTGACTGCTTTCAGAGCGCGGGTGAGGAGGTTGGTGGTGCCGCGCTGTCCGAAACCAAAAATCATAGAAGCGCCGACATCGAATCTGTAGCCTTCTCGATCGAAATATCCAGCGCTACCCCCCGGAATTGTATAGCTTTCGAGCACTAAAACTTTGGCTTTCTTAGCCGCTAGCTGGGTGGCTGTCACGAGTCCACCAATGCCGGAACCGATGACAATTACATCAAACTCTTGCTCTGTAGGGCGGGAGTTGGGAGAAAATAACTGGGATTGGGTAGGAGCTGACATTGGGTTAAAAATCTTAATATTTCTATGATTTTACAGTCGATCGCTCCAGAAGCAAGAAGTTCGGCAACGGATTATGTAGCGGATGTAACGGATGTCAGGAAGACCCAAGTTCGGCAATGCCCAATATCCAATGCCCGATGCCCGATGCCCGATGCCCGATGCCTGATGCCCCTGCTTCCCCAAAAAAATGCGGGAACAGTCTACCATTGCCGACTGCCCCCGTCTGCCGATCCTTTGAGAGGAGAACACTAAAAATCACTATAGCCTTGTTGCTAATTAATGTCAATACTATTGGAAAAATATTTCAATAAGCTAATGGAGGTCGATCGGCGAATGGGTTCTAACTCAATCTCTGGCTTGTATGCGCCCTCAAGGATGTGATAAGTTGCACAGAGCGATCGATCGCCCGTTGGCGAAGCCCTCGAAGAAGATCGATCGCACCGCATAAAATCCTCAAACCTAGCAATCTCCCCAATTTCCTAATGTCCCTGCAACTGCGCGTTTACGTTCCTCCGCATCCATTAATTAAACACTGGCTGGCTGTTGCCCGCGACGCCGCCACCCCCTCGGTACTTTTTCGTTCTGCGATGACAGAATTGGGAAGGTGGCTGGCTTACGAGGCGATTCGAGAATGGCTGCCGACAGTGGAAACAACGGTGCAGACGCCTTTGGCAGAATGTCCGGCGGCTTTTATCAACCCGGAAGCTCCGTTAGTTGTGGTACCGATTTTGCGGGCGGGTTTGGCGCTGCTCGAAGGAATTCAGACGGTTGTGCCGCTGGCGTCGGTTTACCACCTCGGCATGGCAAGAAATGAGGATACGCTACAACCGACTTGTTATTTGAACAAATTGCCGGCGCAGTTTATCCCGCAAACGCGGGTGATAATTAGCGAGCCGATGCTGGCGACTGGCGGGACGATTATAGCGACTATGCAGGAATTGACTGCACGGGGAATTGATCCGAGCTTGATTCGGATTATCTCTGTGGTGGCTGCTCCTCCGGCTTTGAAGAGGCTGAGTGCAGAGTACCCGAGTTTGATGATTTACACGGCAACGATCGACGAAATAGTCAACGAACAGGGCTTTATTGTACCTGGTTTGGGAGATGCGGGCGATCGAACTTACGGCACATGAACCAGCCAGTCAGTCAATTTTAGATTTTAGATTTTAGATTTTAGATTGACTCGACAGATAAATCTGGGGGGTTGTCTCCCTTTTTGGGCGCGGTGAGGTGTTTCAGGAATCAGTTGCTGAAATCTTCGGGGAAAAAGATGACCCTGGTTTGGTAAAAGCAGGCACCGAGAGAGTTAGAATCAAAAGTACAAGTCAAAAATAAATAGCGTTTAGCACTCATTGCCCGTGAAACTTGATTCTGTTCCGCCAAGCTTGTCTGCTTCTGACTCAGTAAACCTCAATTATGATTTGCCACAACAGGTACAACTACAAATAAAAGAGGTTACTGAGATTTGTGCTGCTTTAACCCCGGAGCCCGCTGAACTCTCAGTGACTGTAAATCCCGATATTTGTCAGGAACAAAAGAAACTGAAGCCCAAGCACTGGGCAATTTTTGCTTCGACTTTTGCAACTATTTTTTTAGCTGAAATTGGAGACAAAACTCAGCTCGCGATTTTGCTGATGACGGCTGAATCTCGAAATCCTTGGATCGTTTTTGCGGGTGCGGGTTCGGCTTTGATAGCAACCAGTTTGCTGGGGGTGTTGCTAGGAAGGTGGCTGGCTAGTCGGATTGCTCCGAGAACTTTGGAGAGAGCAGCCGGAGTGATTTTACTGGCGATTTCGGCGGTTCTGCTGTGGGAAGTGCTGGGTTAATTGTCTGCCTGTCGGTAAGTCGTAGATTTCTACAAGAGCTAATTAAGAACTGAAAAAAATATGGACTGGCAACTTTTGGGAATCAGTTTTATTACAGTGTTTTTGTCAGAATTGGGAGACAAAAGTCAATTAGCTGCGATCGCCCTGGGCAGCAGTTGTAACTCGCCGCGGGCTGTATTTTTCGGTACGGCGTCGGCGCTGCTGCTGGCGAGTTTAATCGGCGTGGGCATTGGCTTCAGCACGGCAGAAGTGTTGCCGGAGAGACTGGTAAAGGGACTCGCGGCGATCGGATTTGCGGTGATGGGCTTGCGCCTGCTGTGGCCAAAAGCAGATTTACCGGAAGCATCCGAATAGGGCGTGCCGTCAGTCGATTTTAGATTTTAGATTTTAGATTTTAGATTTACTTCACAGATGAATCTGGGAGTTTGAACCAGAGTCTAAAATGTTGAGTTCTCCACAACAGGATTTGGGGGCTTGTCTCCGTTTTTGGGCGGGTCAGGAAACTTGAAAATATAGTTATCTCAAATCTGTTAGCATCGGAGATTATTCATATCTCTCTTATCTTCATCTGCGTGAATCAGCGTGAATCCATTGTCATCTGCGGCCCAAGAAATTCTCTTTTTTTAACCGCAGATACAGGCAGATAAACAGAGATTAAGGCCGATGAATATCAAATCCGGTGTTTACGATCGCGTTAAAATTTAAAAAAAATTAGCAGCGGGCGTGAATTCATGCCCGCTGCTAAAGGTTGAGTTTTTCTCAACTCAACCTCTGAGGATTGTGTCGATTAAACTTGGTTTTGGTAGCACCAGCCCAGCAGCGTACCGGCGACAGCCAACTTCAGCGCTTCCAAGGCAAAATAGCCTTGGTGCAGTAGATTCATCCCGGCGGGCACTTCTGCTGCGGAATCGAACAGATTTAGCTGCATTCCCAAGGCGCTCATTTGGGGTGTCAGGGCGTAGGTGTCAATCAGGGCGATCGCCAGAAGTACCAATGATAATAAGATTGCTGTGCGGCTGCGCTTGCCGAAGTCACCGACTAAATTGCTCAAAACCATCAAACCCGTTGCCACCACGCCCGAACAGATTAACTCAACGCGGTTGAATCCCCAGAACATTAAATTCCCGGCTGTTGCAAACTCCGGTGATGTCGTCATGCCAGATACGTAGAGACTGGGCATAATTACTAGATCCAAAATCAGGCTAACGCTGAGCCAGAAAATTAGGGCAACCATGACAATTGCTTGCCAGCGCGGTTTGATTGATTCCACTCTTGATGTTGTAATAGCTGTCATATAATTGAGCCTCTAAAATTTTCTTCTGCCTTTTCTAGAGTTTAACTAACTTTTTTATAAAATCGTGTTAAGTATTTTTAAATTAATGGTAACTTTTGTGTAACTAACTGAGAAGAATTGTTAAGCTTGCGGGTGCTCCTCTTCGATGGCTTTCCTTCGGATCGCTTCGCTAACGCCAACGGGCGAGCCAACAGCAACAGTTTAAAATTTATGGCGATCGTCAAAAATCTCTTGATAATTACTCATTGGAGGGAGAGACTCCAGAAATTTCATGTGTTATTATTACAGTTGAATTGAAAAATATTAAAAATGTTAGCAAATGATTGAAATGAACACAATCATGGAATTGAGTCGGGCAATAGCCAATAAATTCCAACCGCAAAAAATAATTTTGTTCGGCTCTTACGCCTATGGAAATCCCACAGAAGATTCGGACGTTGATATGTTGGTAGTTTTATCTTCGGATGGTAATAATATTCGTAAAACTTGGGAAATATTAAATCAAACTCAGCCAAACTTTGCTGTAGATTTGTTAGTGCGAACTCCTTCGGAAATTGAACAACGTCTAGCTTGGAATGATTTATTTTTGCGGGAAATCATCGAGAAAGGAAAGGTGATTTATGAATCCGCTCACACTTGAATGGGTTGATAAAGCTGAGGGCGATTTTACTACAGCTTTGCGGGAATTGCGAGCGCGAAAATCTCCGAATTATGATGCGGCGTGTTTTCACGCTCAACAGTGTGCCGAGAAATATCTAAAAGCGCGTTTGCAGGAAGCAGTAATTGCTTTCAGCAGAACGCATAATTTGACTGTTTTGTTAGATTTGCTGTTGCCCGTTGAGCCTGGGTGGGATAAGCTTCGCACAAAACTTTTAGCGTTAACTGCTTTCTCCGTTGCCTATCGCTATCCGGGGGCTTCGGCTGATAAAGATACAGCGCGCGAAGCATTAAATTTTTGTCGCGAAGTTCGCGAACAAGTAAGGTTAAGTTTGGGTTTGACTCCATAATACCAAATCCTGCTTTAATACCTGCTTAATTCTTGAGTCCGCGAAGGCGGACTTCGTTTGTGTAGAGGCGGTTTCAACCGCCGACTGTTCATTAGTTTAGACGCGGTTTCAACCGCCGACTATTATAAATAATATATGCCTAAATTTCAATTATCCTCTTGGTTGCCCCGTCTCCCCTCTCAAGTCTGGATTCTTGCCGCCGGCAGATTCCTCTCCCAAAGCGGCACCGGTTTTACTTTATTTTACGCGCCGATATTTTTTGTCGATCGCGTCGGTTTATCTGCTACTGCTGTTGGGATTGGTTTGGGTAGCGGTTCAGTTTCGGGAATATTGGGCAGAATTTTGGGCGGTTCTTTTTGCGATTCCAAATTTTGGGGAAGGCGGCGAACTTTATTGCTGGCGACAATAATAGCGGCGGCGGCTTCTTTTGTACTGGCGGGGACTAATGATTTCGCTGGCTTAATTGCGGGCAATTTACTGATGGGTTTTGGTGTGGGTTTGTATTGGCCTCCAACCGAGACGATGGTGGCGGATTTAACTGAGGGCGAACAGCGACAGGAAGCTTTTGCTTTGACGCGGCTTGCTGATAATTTGGGTTTGCAAGTTGGGATTATTTTGGGCGGTTTGTTGATTGAGGTAACGGGTAATTATCGATCGCTCTTTATTATTGATGGTATCTCGTTTTTAGTGCTGTTTGCAGTAGTTGCGATCGCGATCGCCGAAACCTACAAACCAGCTAAGTCAGCGGATAGAGGCAAAAAAAATCTGGAAAATGGCTGGATGGTGGCGCTGAGGGATCGAAGTCTTCTAGTTTATGCTGTAGTAAATACTCTGTTCACATTATATATTTCCCAAGTCCAAACCACAATGCCGCTGTACTTTAGCAAGTTTGTCGCGGTGGGAACGGGAACAGGCTTTTCAACGGGTACAATTACCGTTTTGTTTGCTTTTAGCACGTTTTTAACTGTGGCTTTGCAACTGCCGGTTGTTAAAGCTTTGAGGCGGTTTTCCGATCCGAAAGCTTTGATGATTTCTGCGCTGCTGTGGGGAATGGGATTTATCGCGATCGGCTTGACGGGAATGGCTGCAACTGGCAATCTATTGTTAGCTGTTTTAGGCTTGAGCTTTTTGTCGATGGCGACTGTTGCTTATACGCCTTTTGCTTCGGCTTTGGTGGTGGATTTAGCGCCGGAGTCTTTGCGGGGCGTGTATTTGGCGGTTAGTTCTCAGTGTTGGGCGATCGGCTATTTAATCGGGCCACCCCTGGGCGGTGTGGCTTTGGATAGAGGTAAATGGGCGGCAGATAATTTTTGGTTGGGTTTGGCTTTGAGTGTGGGCGCGGCTATTTTTATTTTGCAAAAGCTCGATCGAATGTTGAAAAGTAGCAGTCATTAGTTATTAGTCATTAGTCATTAGTCAGCAGTCATTAGTTATTAGTCATTAGTCATTTGTTGCTGCTACCAATGCCCAATGCCCAATGCCCAATGCCCAATAACCAATAACTAATTTATTTTCGTCGATCGCCCAATTTGCGGTAAACTGCTCTCAAATCAACTTGATGGTGAGCCAAAGCAACCAAAGCGTGATAAAATAAATCAGCAACTTCCCCAGCGATCGCCTCTTTATCGTCATCTTTGCAAGCCATCACAACTTCCGCCGACTCTTCGCCAATTTTCTTGAGAATCTTGTTGTCGCCGCCCTCGAACAATTTGCAAGTATAAGAACTTTCGTTAGGATTGTCGCGCCGATCGCAAATTACCGCAAATAATTGAGATAACATATCCCCTGGCGGCGGTGAAATTTCCCCATCAACTTGGTGAAAACAACTTCTTTCTCCGGTGTGACAAGCAATATCTCCGACTTGTTCGACTGTCACCAGCAAAGCATCGCTATCGCAGTCGTAACGCAGGCCTTTGACATTTTGAACGTGTCCCGAAGTCGCGCCTTTGGGCCACAATTCAGCGCGAGAACGACTCCAGAACCAAGTTTGCCCGGTAGAGAGCGTTTTTTGCAGCGACTCCCGATTCATCCAGGCCATCATTAACACCGTACCGTCCAAATAATCTTGGACGATCGCAGGCACTAAACCGCGATCGTCGTAACGGATCTTTTCAATTGGGATCGATCGGCTCAAATTCGATAAATCAGTAGTAGACATAATTTTATTTCAACTTGGTAATATAGATTAACGCTTTCCTGTCGGAGATTGTTTTTTTTATTAACCGCAGAGAACGCAGAGGACGCAGAGGAAGAGAGAAGATTGAGCAAGTGATGGGTAAATTGTCAAGAACTATTTTACAAAAAATTACATTTTAGGGCGATTCCCTACGGGATAGCTTCGCTTCACTGCGCTAGTGCGACAAAGCCTAAAAAACCCAAGCTAGTATTGCTACTCATTGGTTTGTACCCTAAAATCTACTAGAATAGTTTCCTTGAATCGACCTAACCTTTATGTTGAACTGGCTATAAAATTATTCTACCAACAACAGACGTTCACTAAGGAGAAAACATTGGTTTCCACAACCTTGAAAACGACCAAATCAGAAGAAATTTTCGCCGCCGCCCAGAAGTTGATGCCAGGTGGCGTCAGTTCCCCCGTCCGCGCCTTCAAATCCGTAGGCGGACAGCCCATCGTCTTTGACAGGGTAAAAGGAGCCTACATTTGGGATGTTGACGAAAACCAATACATTGACTATGTAGGCACTTGGGGCCCAGCCATCTGTGGCCACGCCCACCCGGAAGTCATCAAAGCGTTGCACGAATCTTTAGAAAAAGGTACGAGTTTCGGGGCACCATCGCTGTTGGAAAACGTACTCGCCGAAATGGTCATCGATGCGGTTCCCAGCATTGAAATGGTGCGATTTGTCAACTCCGGCACCGAAGCCTGTATGGCCGTTTTGCGGCTGATGCGAGCTTTCACCGGACGCGATAAACTGATTAAATTTGAAGGCTGCTATCACGGGCACGCCGATATGTTCTTGGTAAAAGCAGGTTCCGGTGTGGCAACTCTGGGCCTTCCCGACTCTCCGGGCGTGCCGAAATCCGTTACTGCCAATACCCTCAACGCTCCCTACAATGACTTAGAAGCAGTAAAAGCTTTATTTGCCGAAAATCCCGGCGAGATAGCAGGCGTAATTCTCGAACCAGTGGTGGGGAATGCCGGTTTTATTACCCCGGATGCAGGTTTTCTCGAAGGTTTGCGGGAAATTACTAAAGATAACGGTGCTTTGTTAGTTTTTGATGAAGTAATGACCGGTTTCCGCATCGCCTACGGCGGAGCTCAGGAAAGATTCGGTGTCACCCCGGATTTGACTACTTTGGGTAAAGTTATCGGTGGCGGTTTGCCGGTGGGAGCTTACGGGGGAAGGCGGGATATTATGGGGATGGTGGCTCCTGCTGGGCCGATGTATCAAGCGGGTACGCTTTCGGGAAATCCTTTGGCGATGACTGCTGGGATTAAGACTTTGGAATTGCTGCAAAAACCCGGCACTTACGAACAGTTGGATAAGATTACTAAAAAACTGTCTGACGGATTGCTAAAAATTGCTAAGGAAGCGGGACACGCGGTTTGGGGCGGGCAAATTAGCGGGATGTTTGGCTTGTTTTTTGCGGCTGGCCCGGTTCACAATTACGAGGATGCGAAGAAGTCGGATTTGACGAAGTTCAGCCGCTTTCACCGGGGAATGTTGGAGCACGGAATTTATCTTGCTCCTTCGCAGTTTGAGGCTGGATTTACTTCTTTGGCTCATACTGACGAAGATATCGATCGAACTTTGGCAGCAGCGCGTGAAGTGATGGCTAGTATTTAACGTGTGTAGTAAGGATGTTAATCCTTAACACTCAGGAATAAATCATTAAAGTCCTTGCTGTTTGTTGGCAGTAAGGACTTTAATTTTTAACTCCTACCCAATCCGCGTTAAAAACCTCTTGATCAGGGCTTACGCAGGGGGCGAGAAACCCGGTTTCTAGAAGATTTTGCGACGACTCACGATAAATATACGCAGAAACCGGGTTTCTGAGGTATTGTTTTTTCCGATGACCTACTTAATGACGAATGAGTAATGACTGCTGACTCATTAGACTTGAATTGCATATAGCCATCCTAAATCCTTTGTGAATTTCTTACTCCCTCCCCTTGATAAGGGGAGGGTTGGGGTGGGGTCAAAAATTTACGACTCCTGCAAGGATTGCTATACATTCACAAAGTATATTTAAATGCCTCTGCGTTGCATCAGCAGTTTTCCTGTCGCTCAATGATTTATGCAATAAGTCTAATGACTAAGGACTAATGACTACTGACTAATGACTACTGACTAAATCAATCATTAATAAATTCACTTTCACAGATAATCGAGTCTCTGTTCTCTAAATCTTCTTGATTCCAGACCGCGTTTAATGCTGCGGAACTTAAGGAAGTTGACATCGTATTTAAGGTTGTGTTGTAGTATTCTACAGCATTATTAAGTTCCACCTGCGGCGCTTCTTTGAAGTACGAATTAATATCAGGCGTACACCGCTGGGCTTGGTAGTAGACATAAGCTTCAGCATTAATGCACATTACGTGGTAAAAATCCTTATTTGCTGCCGCCACATCTCCCAGTTTATACAGCGCTAAACCCCGGTTGAGATAAGCTTTAACATAGTTCGGATCGAGTTCTACTGCTTTGTCAAAGTCTTCAATTGCCAACTGCATTTGTTTTAATTTATAGCGAACGCAACCTCTGTTATAATAGGCATAAATATTTTGTGGATCGATGCCGAGTGCAATGTTGTAATCGGCCATCGCCTGCGTATTGTCTCCTAATTGGTGGTAACAGAGACCTCGATTTATGTAAGCTTTGATATATCTAGGATTCAACCGCAGCGTTTCGTTAAAGTTTTCCGTTGCTGCCTCTTTTTCTCCCAAAAGGTAGTAAGCGCGCCCCCGGTTGTAATAGGTTTTATAATTGTTGGAATTGATAGATAGAGATCGATTGTAGTCTTCTATTGCTTCTTCGTAATTTCCTAAATTAGCAAGTACAAGTCCCCGGTTGTTGTAGATAGCGTAGCTGTTAGGCTTATTTGCTAAAGCACAGTTTAGATCATCAATGGCTTTTTCGTGTTCTCCGAGATGACGCCAAGCATTGCCTCGATTCAAGTAAGCCTCGAAGAAGTTAGGATTGATATCTAAGGCTTGGCTGAGGTCTGCGATCGCTTTTTGGTAGTCTTTCATGTAATAGTAAACCAAGCCGCGATTGTTATAGGCTTTGGCATCGGCGGGATTGACTTGCAGTATCTGATCGAAGTCCTCAAGTGCCGCTTCATAGTTTCCTTTCTTGGCGCTGTGCAAACCGCGCTTGTAAAATTGTTTGAGGTTCATAGGTCAACTTTCAGGATTGCTTGATTCTGGGGGTTGATTCCTGTGCAGTCAGTTTTGAGTTAGAGGGCCGTTCATCTGTTGGAAGAGCATCCACCTGGGGTCAGAGTAACTCTTGAATGATTCCCGGCAATCTACCGTATACAGGATTTTGGGTTTATTTTAACAGTAGTTAAATCCTGTTGAAAGGCTCTGCGCCTCGGCTGGAGTTACTTATTAGTCAGTTCGATTGTTTACCCGATCGACTTAATCTCAAAAGTCTAGTTTTACTTGGTGCTCTGTGTCTCTTGATGCGGCGGCGATCGGCTCGATCGCCCAATTAAGTTTGAGACCGCTACTCAGTATAAATTGTTGCCAGCAGTCCTACCGAGTAAACTCTATATTTTTTTGACAAACTTCGTCTCAGTATTTGCGGCAGTACGTCTCTACAAACTTTTGTTGCCTAATTACCAATTACCGATTGATTTCCTCTTCCACATAAACTCTCAATTTCTCCAAATCTGGAAGTTCGATCAATTCTTGTTCCTTTTCCTTAACCGACACGGGCATCATCACAGGTTTACGCTGCTCGATCCAGCAACTCGCCAGAGGTAAAGTTTGTTCCAAATCTTCCAAAGGCCTCGGAATTACCATCACCGCGTTCAACTCGCCAATTCTCTCAGCTTCGTACATCCCGGCCTCTACGGCTACTGCTACATCTGCAACTGCACCGCGAATAATGGCCGTACACAAACCGGCGCCAATTTTCTCGTAAGCTGCCAAGTGTACGTCTGCGGATTTGAGCATAGCATCGCAAGCGCCCACCATTGCCGGGAATCCCCGCGTTTCGAGCAAACCGATCGCCTGATTGCTAAGCCGAGAATAACTGCCTTTTTCCGAAAGTTCAGTCAGCCGAAAGCCGATCGGCAAAACCACTTCCAAATTAGCCAAAGGTCTAGCAATCACCAACTTAGAAACAAACTGCCCGAACTGTTCGGCAGTTTGAGCTCCAGCTTCCACAGCCAAACGCACATCCGAAATTCTGCCCCGGACGATCGCGGTACAGTGACCGGAACCAATTTTTTCGTATCCTACTAAAATCACTCCTGCCGACTTGAGCATCATGTCAGCAGTCCCCACAATTGCCGGAAAACTCTTGGTGGATACCAAACCCAAAGCAGTGTCTTTGAAGTATTCCTGGCGCTGCGATCGCTCTTCGTGACTGTTACGATCTGTTTGTCCGTCCATCTTCTATTACCCTTAGAAACTTCCCAAAATAAAAATTTGTTGATAGTTTATAGTTTCTCAGATGAGAAGACAGACTGCACGAGCTACAAAACACTGATTGCTGCTGCAAGGCCTGACAAATTGCTGAGCTACCAATAATATGAGATTACCTATTGATATTTGATCTTTCTGCCTTTAGCATAGCTGGCTTTTGCCGAAATGACGGCTACCCGGAACCGCCCGATAGAGTTTGGCCGTTTTCCTCCGATCGATTAAAAGCTTGCCGGTGCGGAAACAGCGTGCCCAACAGCCGATTGATGTGAGCTTGACCGTACAGAATAGTTGGCGTCTCCCCTGGTTGGGGTGGCTCTGCGGCGGTGGATTCCGGCGGGTCTGGGGCCGTCTCCGGCGCAGTTTGAGGCGGTGTTTGGGGGGGTTGTGGCGGCTCGATCGGCTCGATCGGTCGATCGACTGGTGGCGTAGTGGCTTCGGGGGTTTCTGGTGATGTTGGCGCTGCTGTTGGCGCTGCTGTTGGCGCTGCTGCTGTTGGTTCTGCGGCGACTTGGCGGCTGGTATCTCCCATTAGAGAACCTGCTGCCATAATTTGCATTTTGTCGATACAAGGATTGATTAGCGTCGTCGCGGCGCCAATACACGCATTTTCCCCGATCGTTCCCGCACCTACCACCAGCACCCCTGCACCCAGAATAACGCCCGCGGCGATTTCCAGAGTACCTTCACGGGCGTGAAGGATAACTCCCATACCGATACAGGCACCGGCGGCGATCGAGATCCGGCTTCCGGGCTCTGCTTGCAGGATTGCTCCAGGGGCGATCGCCGCACCCTCATTCACAACTACATCGCCACTCATCAAAATCTGAGAGTTGCTACTTAATTGCAGTGGCGATAAATACATTCGACTTCACCATGAAAGGAGCTATTTTTTTCGATAAAACGACTTTAAATTATGGGTTTTCTCGACTGATAAATTTAACCATGTCAATCTAAGAAACGATAATTTACTAATACTGAGAAGCTTGATGCTTTAACGTTTTATAGAAACTTTCAGAAGATTCTAGATTCTGACCAACATTTCTCATTCGAGCTTTTTAACTATCTCAAATCCAACTTAAATCCGCTGGGGTTTCTCCCGTTAGCCCAGCGCGAGGGCTTAACGGGAGAAGCAAGCTAATTACCTAGCAAATTAAGGACGCTGGATAATTTCTTCGAGTACCCGGCGCTTCGCCTTGGAGTCGATGCCCAGCAAGCGGACGTACTCGCCGCTGTGTTCTTTGAGACAGCTTTCGAGGGCAGAAATCACTTCGGATTCGTGGTTGGATGCGATCGGGGCGCAACTGCTCCAAGAACCGGTGCGGAAACGGCGCGCGTCGGCGTGTTCCGTGCCAATTTTGTAGCCTTGGGAAAGCAGGTTGCGGATTTGGTCGATCGTCTTGCCGGTCAAACTTCCGCTGCTGGCCGAACCAGTCGAAGCTGCTTTGTATCCCGATGTTGCTGCCGAGTTAGATGTTGCTGCCGGCTTAGCCGATTGAGCAACCGGGCCGTCGGGACGCTGAATAATTTCTTCAACTATGCGTCGCTTAGCTTTCGGGTCAATCCCGATCAAGCGCACGTACTCACCCGGGTACTCGTTCATCACAGCTTCCAAAGCGGCGATCGCCTCAGATTCGTTTTTCACTTGCAGCGAAGCCCCGCTTTGCCAAGAACCGGTGCGGAAGCGGCGCGCGTCGGCGTGTTCCGTCCCCACCTTGTAGCCTTGAGCTAGCAAGCCGCGAACCTGAGCCACTGTTTCGGCACTCAATTTTCCGCTTGACACGGAACCGCTATTGTGGTTTGAAGCTTGTTGTGCAACTTTACCGTTAGATTGGTGAGTTTTGGCACCGTTAGAACCGTTAGAGCCGTTGTCTCCGGGTCTTTGGACGATTTCTTCGAGTACGCGGCGCTTGGCTTTGGTGTCAATCCCGATCAAGCGGACGTATTCTCCTTGGTGCTCGGCCATGCAAGCTGACAAAGCCGCGATTACTTCAGAGTCACGGGTTGAGGAAATCGGGCCGCAAGTGCGCCAAGAACCGGTCCGGAAGTGTCGCACGTCGGCGTGTTCGGCTCCCACGCTGTATCCTTGAGCTAGTAAATTGCGGATGCTATCGGCAAGAGTTGAACTCAATTGGGTGCCGGCATTGGTAGAATATTTGGTTTGAGTCATATTTGGGTTTTTAGTTTGCTCGTTGCGAATTGGTGCTAGACAGGCGATGTTCTCAGCGCAGCGATAACCCGTTCTCAGAGCGTCATTGATGCCGATGACATGGGTCGCAAATTGAATGTCAGAATCTTGAACGTCAGGCAAGCGATCGGCTTGCTTCTGATTAGTGATGATGGCTCCCGAAGGTACGTACTTACCGGGGGGAATCTCCACATCTTTAATTAGTACGTGCATCATGACAATGCAGCCGTTGCCCACTCTGGCATTGAACACCGTAGAGCGAAAGCCGATAAAGCAGTTCTCGCCCACGTAGGCAGGGCCGTGAATTAAACTCATGTGGGTGAGGGAAGTATTTTTCCCCACCCACACAGAATAGGATTTGTCGTCGTCTCCTGTGACTCGGCCTTGTTCTAGGCCGTGAATCACTACTCCGTCTTGAATGTTGCTTCCTTCTCCGATATAAAAAGGAGTGCCTTCATCGGCGCGGATAGATGTCCCGGGGGCAATCATCACATTAGAACCGATATGCACATCCCCAATAATGTTAGAAAAGGAATGTACGAAGGCGGTGTCGTGAATTTTGGGCTCAGCCAAGTTTTTCGACCAAGGCGTCGGGGGAGCCGCAACGTTGCGGACTGCCATAAATTAAGTTCTCCTAAGCTGAAAAAAATTTTGTTAGTTGTTAGTTGTTAGTTGTTAGTTGTTAGTTGTTAGTTGTTAGTTATTTTTCCACTAACTGCTAACTGTTAACGGTTGCAACTAGCCGTACGGGTCGTCTTTTTTACTGTAAATGAGGCGGTTTTCTACATTGACAGTATCTATAATGCCTACTACTAGAGCATCGATCGGACGGTTTTCACTTCCGGGCGCGATCCGGGCTGCGCTGCCTCGGGTTACTAAAACCCATTCATCTATACCAGCGCCCACACAGTCAGCGGCTACCTCATAGCCGGGAACTGGCGAACCTTCCTCATCGATGAATTGCAGCAGTAGAAATTTCGATCCTCTCAGTGTCGGCTCTTTTTGGGTACTGACAACTGTGCCGAGAACTTTGGCCATTTGCATTTTAGGTAATAGGTAATAGGTAATTGGTAACTGTCATTTTTACACTGTCACTTGTCTTTTTTTAATTAGCTCTGTCCTCAGTCCGCTGTCCGCTTTTTAGAGCTTCGTCTAGTAACTAATGACTTATGACTCATGACTCATGACTAATAACCAATATCCCATACCCACCTCAATTAAAAATTAAAAATGCTAAATCAAAAACAGCGCGATTTTTAATTTTTAATTTTTAATTACCAAACGCCCCTAACAGCCGTGAGCCTATCTTATGATCTGTTGAGGGGGCGAATGCCGCTCACGCCTTCACGGAACTGTTCTACAGCTTCGGTGTAGCGAATGGGCAACACGTACTCTAAGTTTTCGTGAGGGCGGGCGATAATGTGGGTGGACATGACTTGTCCGCCGTTAACGCGCTTCACTGACTCTACTCCGGCTGCGACAGAAGCTTGCACTTCCGAGACATCTCCTCTTACAATGACCGTAACCCGAGCGCTACCGATTTTTTCGTAGCCTACCAAGGTGACGCGGGCTGCTTTGACCATCGCGTCAGCGGCTTCTACCACTGCGGGGAAGCCTAGGGTTTCGATCATGCCAACTGCAATTGCCATTGGTTTTACTCCTGATTGAATATTTGGGGAACTAAACAGTTAATTTTTGACGATCGCACAAATTTTTCTTTAACGAAATTTTTGTGCGCTAAGAACTTAGTAGCCTCGGAACTGTTCTACTGCTTCTGTGTATCGAATCGGCAGAACGTATTCTAGGTTTTCGTGGGGGCGAGCGATGATGTGGGTAGAGACGACTTCTCCGCCGTTCACCCGCTTGACGGATTCCACTCCTGCGGCGACTGAGGCTTGGACTTCCGACACGTTGCCGCGCACAATTACGGTGACGCGGGCGCTGCCAATTTTTTCATAGCCCACGAGGGTAACGCGGGCAGCTTTGACCATAGCATCGGCAGCTTCCACAACAGCGGGAAAACCTTTTGTCTCAATCATTCCCACGGCAATTGACATTTTTGAATCTCCTTTGAGGATGAGCGAAATTACCGTTACAAATCTTTGAGAAATCTAAAAATTTGGACGGGGAGGCCCACATTTATTAGTAAGGCAGTGTAAAGCTTCCTATCCTATAAGAATAGGGGAAGCTGTCCACCTTGACAATATAAACTAACATCATAATGTTTAATAACAAAAATTAAAATTTTTTATGTTACTTAAAGTAATTTAATATTTATTTAATAATCTTAATATATAGAGGGGTAGATGCCGACGGCGTGGGGGATTAAAGTAAGTAATAATACTCATAAAGTAGAGTTCGGTATGTGAAGCCGGAGCCGATCGCACCCGGGAAACTTGGGGATTTCAAAAGGGGGATCGCGGGTAAATCGGCAAAAAAGGCAGTCTTGGCCCATCGGCCGGCATTTTTTTCTTTGAGTGCCTCCTCTGCTCAGCCTGTAATTTTGTCTTGAAATAATTATCAGTTTTGATGCTTTAATGTATAGTTAATCTGGAGTGCAAATTATTTTGCCACAACTATACGATCGGGTTTAGTGAAAGTTTTAGGGTATCGCGCGATCGCCCGCGACAGTTTTTGTATTGTAAAACTTCATGGAGTTTATAAGCAATTATAAACAATAATGGTATTATATTGTTGTGAGTGTTGAACAAGGAATACGCATAGCCCAAAAAACGCAAGTCTCAAATGCAACTAACACAGAGGCACATCATTAAATCAACGGAACACCGTTTCGCCCAAATAGACGAACTAGCTTTCCAGTCGAAAAACCTCTACAATGCCGCCAATTACGTCATTCGTCAGAGCTTTATTTATGGATGGGGTTATGTCAGTTATAACGAAATGAACCGATTGATGAAGTCTCATGAAGCCTACAAGGCTTTGCCTGCTAAAGTTAGTCAGCAAATCTTGATGGTGCTAGACAAGAATTGGAAATCGTTTTTTGAAGCCGTTAAAGCTTACAAAGCTGACTCTTCAAAATTCACTGGTCGCCCAAAATTGCCAAAGTACAAAGACAAAACCAAAGGGCGAAACCTTCTCGTCTACACGATTCAAGCGATTAGTAGTAAACAGTTGAAGAAAGGAATCATTAAACTTTCGGGGACTGAACTTTTAATTAAAACCCTACTCAATCCCAACCAGATTTGTCAAGTTAGACTGGTTCCGAAATGTGATTCCTATGTAATTGAGATAATTTATGATGAACCGGAGTCCACCCTTGGCAATGCCAACTCTGTAGCTAGTATTGATTTGGGACTGGATAATTTAGTGGCGTTAACTTCAAATCAGCCGGGATTTATCCCTTTGTTGATTAACGGGCGACCATTAAAATCGATTAACCAGTTCTATAACAAACGCAAATCCCGATTACAATCCCAGTTAAAAGGGAATCGTCAAACCTCACCCAGGATGAGCGCGATTAACTCGCTGTCGCAATCAGAAAGTTGATAATTACTTGCATCATGCTAGTCGTGTGATTGTTGCGATTTTAAATACCAAACAAATTGGGACGCTAGTAATTGGCAAGAATGCACAGTGGAAAACTGAAATTGATCTAGGGAAGCAAACCAACCAAAACTTTGTTAGTATTCCTCACTCTCGATTAATTGAAATGTTGGAGTACAAAGCTCGGTTGGTGGGAATCACAGTAATTGTGCAGGAAGAATCCTACACATCGCGGGCCAACTTCGTGGGTCTAGACCCAATCCCTGTCTACGGGAAAACAGAAAAAGAGCCAATGTTTACTGGTAAGCGTATTAAGCGAGGTTTGTACAAAACATCGACTGGTCAGTTAATTAATTCTGATATCAACGCTTCGTACAACATCCTCAGAAAAGCAATCCCAAATGCGTTCAGCGATGGGATAGGGAGCTGCGTAGTTCAGCCGAGGCGGGTTAATCCGCTCAAAGTAAAAGTGAAGGGGGAGGGGCTTGAAGCCTCCCATGCCTATAAATGACTATACTTTTACCAGCTATAAAGGCAGCCAGTAATTTGAAGTTTAAGGCATAAATTAAATGACTCAATTTCTCCTCCAAGCCTGTTGGTGGGTACCTTTATATGGCTTAATAGGCGCAATTTTAACTTTGCCGTGGTCTACGGGCACCGTTCGCAGAACAGGCCCGAGACCTGCAGCATACTTCAATTTGCTGATGACGGTGTTAGCTTTCATACACGGATCAGTTATTTTTACAGCGACTTGGGATCAACCGCCCCAACAGTTGCTCGTGCACTGGGTGCAAGCAGCCGATTTAGATTTGTCTTTTGCAATAGAAATCTCCACCGTCAGCGTCGGAGCAATGGAGTTAGTTAGTGTTCTGAGTTTGCTAGCACAAATTTACGCTCTAGGCTACATGGAAAAAGACTGGGCGCTAGCTCGATTTTTTGGGCTGATGGGTTTTTTTGAAGCGGCAATTAGCGGCATTGCCATTAGCGACTCGCTGCTTCTAACTTACGCTTTGTTGGAAATGCTGACGCTTTCAACTTACTTGCTAGTCGGGTTTTGGTACGCTCAACCGCTGGTAGTAACAGCCGCTAGAGATGCGTTTTTAACCAAGCGTGTAGGAGACGTGCCACTGCTGATGGGAGTAGTGACGCTTTCAACTTTAGCAGGAAGTTTGAATTTTTCCGATTTGGAAATATGGGCTGAAACTGCAACTTTGTCTCCCCTAGTGGCGACTCTTTTAGGTTTGGCTTTAATCTCCGCACCTACGGCCAAGTGCGCTCAATTTCCCTTCCATCTATGGCTCGACGAGGCGATGGAAGGGCCCAACCCGGCTTCGATTATGCGGAATACGGTAGTTGTGGGCGCTGGGGCTTATGTTTTGATTAAACTTCAGCCTGTTTTAGCGCTTTCGCCGATCGCAGATGCGGTGCTGGTGGTTTTGGGTGCGGTGACGGCTGTTGGCGCTTCCTTGGTGGCGATCGCCCAAATCGACATCAAAAGAGCACTATCGCATTCTACCAGCGCATCTTTGGGTTTGGTGTTTATCGCCGTGGGGCTAAATCAAGTTGACATTGCTTTGCTGTTGCTGTTCGCGCACTCGATCGCCAAAGGCCTATTATTCATGAGCGTAGGGTCAATTATTACCACAACTAACACTCAAGATTTAACAGAAATGGGTGGGTTGTGGTCGAAGATGCCTGCCACGACTACGGCTTATTTAGTAGGCGCTGCGGGGATGGTGGCGCTGTTACCTCTGGGCAACTTTTGGGCGATGCGACGCTGGCTCAACGGTTTTTGGACTCTGCCTTTGTGGCTGGTAATTGTGTTGCTTTTGGTTAATGGTTTGACGGCGCTAAATTTAACTCGCATATTCGGTTTAGTGTTCGCTGGAAAACCGCAGCCGAAAACTCGCAGAGCTCCAGAAGTTGGTTGGCAGATGGCTTTGCCGATGGTAATTTTGACAGTGATGGGGCTATTAGTGCCTTGGATGTTGCAGCAGTGGCAATTGTTAATTAGTTGGACTGGGCCTTGGGCGGAAACGGGGGATTTTGATACTTTAAATTTGCTGTTGAAGACTCTGCATCTTCCGCTGTTAATGTTATCTGGGTTGATAGGCGTTGCGGTTGGGGTGGCGATTTATTGGTACGGGGTTTTACCTCGACCGGTACGGCTGCCGGTGCCGGCGTTGCAGGATTTGTTTGCTTACGATTTTTATATCGATCGAGTTTACCGCGTGACTGTCGTTTGGGCTGTGGCTTTTATTTCTAAAATCAGCGCTTGGACTGATAGGTATGTGGTGGACGGGGCGGTGAATTTGTTCGGTTTTGCCACAATTTTCAGCGGTGAAGGGTTGAAGTACAGCGGCACCGGTCAGTCGCAGTTTTATGTGTTGACTATTGCGACGGGGGTTGCTGTGTTGCTGGCGTTGATTATTTGGCAGTTTTAAACCGCAGAGGTTGGCAGATGAATTTTTCGGGGTTTGTCTGCTTTTTGTCTGATGTTATGGGAGCATCTCATATTTGCAAAAACACTTCTTTCTTCTTCCTTCTGACTCTTTTCTCCTGGCTCCTGACTCCTGACTCCTAATTCCAATTTCGAGCTTTGCTGCTTTCATTGAGATGCTCCCGATGTTATTTAATTTTAAACCGCAGATGAGGGCGGATGAACGCAGATAAACGCAGATGATTTTATTCTGGGTTGGTCTGCTTTTTTATCTAATTTTATTCAAACTCGATCGGCCACAATTCTGTCACCGCAACTTCCCAACCGGGCAAAAGTTCGGGAATTGAAATCATGTCGCCGTCTCTCAATACCACTGGCTCGGCTGTCGGAGTGTAAATTGTTACTGTGCGCTTGTCTGGGTCGATTAATATTCCTACTTTTGCTCCGAGTTCGATGAATGATAGAATTTTTTGTCGCAGGGGTTTGAGGCGATCGCACTGAGATTTGATTTCTACAACTAAGTCGGGGACAAGTTCGGCAAAATACCTTTTACTTTGTTTGAGGCGATCGGCTGTCACAAAAGAAACATCGGGGGCTGTAACATTTGAATTGGGGAGAATAAACCCGCCGCTGGACTCAAACACTCGTCCGAGTTTGCGGGGTTTGACCCAGTTAAGCAAAAGTCTGCCAAACTCTGCCCCAATTTCGCTCGATACAATGTCTGATGGGCCCCTAACGATAATCTTCCCGTCTACGAGTTCTAATTGGTAGTCTAGATGTGCTTCCGAGAGTATACCTTGCAGTTGTTCCAAGTCGGTAACTGTTAGCCTGGTGGAAGGATAGGCCGATCGAATTTGCAAATCTTCCCGATCGGTAAGACTTGAGGTCATAGGAGGATTCCAGAGACATTTGAATCTATGTTAACAAGAAAATTAGCCGATCGCTTTTTTATGCAGTTGGTTTGCGTTAATGTTAAATATAGTTCTAAAAACTGCGTAATAAAGGAAAGTTTTAATTGATGCTCAGTGCTTTAATCTGGATACCAATGTTGGCGGCCGCCCTGATTGGGCTCTGGCCCGGTGCGATCAGTTCTAAAATAGTTCGGAATGTCGCGATCGCCATTGCGGGTATAACTTTTATTCTATCGGTGATTTTGGCAGTTCAGTTTGATGCCAGTACCAGTCAGTTGCAGTTTTCGGAATTTATCCCTTGGATAGATGCTTTGGGATTGAATTACAATCTCGGCGTTGATGGTTTGTCTCTGCCTTTGGTAATTTTAAATACTCTGCTGACAGGGCTAGCTATTTACGCTACGGATGAGTCGATCCGCAGACCTCGACTTTATTATTCTTTGATTCTGTTAATTACAGGCGGCGTAACCGGGGCTTTTTTATCTCAAAATTTGCTGCTGTTTTTCCTGTTTTTTGAGGTAGAATTGATTCCGCTTTACCTGTTAATTGCGATTTGGGGAGGCGAGCGCCGGGGTTATGCTGCTACTAAGTTTTTAATCTATACTGCATTTTCGGGAATTGTGCTGCTGGCTGCTTTCTTGGGGACTGGTTGGCTTAGTGGTGCTTCTAGTTTCGATATGGTTGGTGCAGCGGGCGCATCGCATTTGCAAGGAGGATTGCCATTGCCTTTGGTAAGGCAAATTGTTTTGCTGGCAGGGGTGTTGCTGGCTTTTGGAATTAAGATGCCTTTAGTGCCTTTTCATACTTGGCTGCCGGATGCTCACGTAGAAGCTTCGACGCCGGTTTCGGTGCTGCTGGCGGGGGTGCTTTTGAAGCTGGGAACTTATGGGATGCTGCGCTTTGGTTTGGGTTTGTTTCCAGATGCGTGGGCGGTGGCGGCGCCGACTTTGGCGAGTTGGGCGGTGGTAAGCGTGCTTTACGGGGCGAGTTGCGCGATCGCCCAAAAAGATATGAAAAAAATTGTAGCTTACAGTTCGATCGCTCACATGGGCTACATTTTGTTAGCTAGCGCCGCAGCTACTCCGATTAGTATGCTGGGAACTGTTTTGCAAATGGTTAGCCACGGTTTAATTTCGGGGCTGCTATTTTTGAGTGTCGGCGTTGTTTACAAAAAATCCGGCACCCGCAACATCGATGTGCTCAAAGGTTTGTTCAATCCCGATCGCGGTTTGCCGATGATTGGCAGTTTAATGATCCTCGGCGTGATGGCTAGTGCCGGCATTCCGGGTTTGGCTGGATTTATTGCTGAATTTTTGATATTTCGGGGCAGTTTGCCAGTGTTTCCGGTGCAAACTTTGCTCTGCATGATCGGCACTGGTTTAACTTCTGTTTACTTTTTAATTATGGTCAACCGCGCCTTTTTCGGCCGCCTTTCGGATGTGGTGGTAAATTTGCCGCAAGTCCGCTGGCGCGATCGCATCCCTTCGCTGGTTTTAGCCATAATTATCGCAATCATGGGAGTGCAACCGGGAGTTTTAGTTGCTTTGAGCGAGAAAACTGCGATCGGAATGGTTGCTAATGTGCCACCCCAAGTTAAAGTGATTGCTCAAAACTTGAAATAAAATATGACCTAGGTTCGTAGCATCGGACTTTAGTCTTATGGCAGTTTTCAATCCCATGAAATACAGCAGACGGCTGTAGGGAGACGGCACTGCCGTGTCCCTACCTATTCCCTTTATCAGTGTATCCGTGTTCAAATCCTTGTCGTTCCTTCCTTCACTTAAGGTTAAATAAGAATGAAAAGTACCGTATTAAAACCCTCTTCCCATCCCCTATCCGCATACATTGACCTCTTGGAATCAGGCAAAGCTTTGCTTCCCGAATCGGCGGAAAATGTAGTAGAAGTTGTCGGCATTCTCAAAAGTTACGGTGTGGTTCTCGATGCCTATTCTCGCAATCTCAATTATATTGCAGAAGAACAGTTTTTAGTGCTTTTCCCGTTTTTTAAATATTTCAACGGAGAGGTAACGCTACCCAAATTAATTCGCTATTTGTGGCACGATCGCATTAATTTTGAGTATGCTGAGTATTGTATGAGAACAATGCTGTGGCACGGGGGCGGCGGTTTGGACACTTATTTGGATTCCCCGGAATTTAGCAGTTTGGTCGAAAAGGCGATCGCTGCTAAATTGAAAGGCAATTTTTTCATGCAGGGACTAAACAAAGCATTTCCTGATTTTTTGCCGGAACAAGTGCGGATGCTGGCTTACTACACCGGTCTCGGTCAGTTTTGGCGGGTAATGAGCGATTTGTTCATCGACTTATCTGATTCCTACGAAGCCGGTAAAATTAAGTCGATCGCAGACGTAGTTGATTTTGTCTTAGCAGGTTTGGTTAGCGCCGCCAGTTTACCAATTACCTACAGCGTCAAGATTGGCCCTCAAGTCTACGATATCATTCCGGCGAGCGCTAACTTAACATTTTTACCAGATGTAGCAGTGCCTTATGTAGAGTCAATTTTCTTTCGGGGCACTGCGTTTTTTGGTACAGTTTCCTACAACGCTCAAGCTCATCAAATCCCGGAAGAACAAAGAGAATTTGCCTACGGGGCTTTGTTTGCTGACCCTTTACCGATTGGAGGTGCAGGGATTCCGCCAACTCAATTAATGCAAGATATGCGTCATTATTTGCCGGAGTATTTGCACGAAGTTTATCGCACTAGCTGTCGCGGTGAAGACGATGTGCGGGTGCAAATTTGCCAGAGTTTTCAAAAGTCGATGTTTTGCGTGACGACGGCGACTATTTTCGGTCTAGCACCTCATCCAATGAATACATCAGATCCAGAGGAAAGAAAGGCTAATCGGGCTTATTTGGAAGGTTGGATGGATCGATTTGGGAATTCTCGCTTGGATTGGGCAAATCAGCCAACTAATAGGGCCTGTCAGTTGTTCCCCGAACGGTAGAATGGCGACTGGTTTTGAGGGCGCAATGTCTCTAGGAGTTACCACAATAATACCTGAAGAAAGCAATTGCTTTCTTTGGGAAAGCGAAAGCTCATCCTGGCGATCGCAATGATATCACGTCCCGTAAAATAGCCGTTATAAGGCAAGTAGTGAAAACTTCAGTCCAGAGACTTTTATGAGGACTGAAGTCCTCACTACCAAACAATTTTATAGTCGTCATTTTAGCGGACATAATATGCCCTGATAAACTGTTTGTTTTCGGCTCATTGTGATTGCTTTCATAAGAGATATATCCGCTAACGCTTAGACTGGTAATGACAGGATAAAGCACTTGTTATTTCCGAACTATTTAGATTCGGACGAGAAGACTCAGCCCGTGAGAGTCCGTGCCACAAGTTCCCAGCAAACCATAAGTTTCTGCTAAATCTTTCACTAAAGCAGTTTGTTTGGGACTCGGTTTCCAAGGATTTGGATTACCGTAAGCATAGTAAATTTCTACACCGTCAATGCCGAAACTGGCTGCTTCTGGGATTAGTTTATCTGCAGTCGATCGATACCTGCAAGGATGTGCGAGAACTGCTAAACCTCCTGCTTCATGAATAGCTTCAATTACCCTGGCTGCTGAATAACAATAAGTGCCTTCAGTGCTTTTACCTCGTAGGTATGGTTTGAGACTGGGATGTTGCGGATCGAAGGCGTAAGCGAGAATGTGTACCTCATTGTTGAGCAATTCGGCATTAATTTCAGCGCCTGTCCAGAGACTAGGTGCTTCGCTATTTTTGTCGGGATGGTTTAATTTCCAATTATCCAGCCAAATTTGAGCTTTAACGTAGCCTTCGGTGCTGTGGTGGTCGGTGATAGCTAAGCCTTTGAGACCTCTGGCTATGGCTTGTTCCATCAATTTCTCTGGCTGCAATCGCCCGTCGGAGTAGACTGTGTGCATATGAAAATTATAGGAACCCGGACAGCTATCGGCATCAATTGTCTGAAAGACTTGTTTGAGTGCTGAGATATTCTGGGCTTCTGGTTTGAGGCTAGAACCGGGGAAGGGAGCGAGATTGACAGTCATAAGCGTTATTATAAAAAAAACTAGCTTTGTTTAATATATCTAATAAATTGATATGCTGCACCTGTGGCAATAGTCTGCTGTGGGATTGAAATATCTGGCGGATTGTTGCGTTCGACACCAGATATCAATTCACTCGCACATCTTCCACAATTCTCTATCCAGCATTTTATCGTCGGGTGGGGCGGGTTTATGAGATTATTGATTTTAGGCAATTATAGTTGGTAAAACGCGGATCTACAGGTTTGGGGAGAATGCCGCAAGATATCAATTTACTCGCCCCTATTGCATCATTCTCAGCAACAGGCCCGACGGCCGGTTCGACAAAGAGTAAATTTTATTGTGGGGAGTAGGGGTTGGGCAGGAGAGCCCGCCCTTAAAGAGTAAATTTTATTGTGGGGAGTAGGGGTTGGGCAGGAGAGCCCGCCCTTAAAAGGTTTGTGGAAAATGCCACAAGATATTAATTCAATCGCATTTTAAACCTGCGGCTGCGGCTGTGGGAAATTCGTTCGGCACAAATGTAACTCCAAACTGTTCTCTAGAACACGGCACAATATGCGCCACTCGTTTAGGAGGGTTTTTCCGATTTCCAGTCTTTGAGTCAAACTCAATTATACCCGTAGCTCCTTCGGCTTTAAAGTTGGGATCGGCTAAGGTTTTTTGCATTCCTTCGCGGCTGGGTTCTGGCTGCATTTC
Organism: Microcoleus sp. D2_18a_B4; assembly: GCF_036702475.1. NCBI lineage: Bacteria > Bacillati > Cyanobacteriota > Cyanophyceae > Oscillatoriales > Microcoleaceae > Microcoleus > Microcoleus sp. D2_18a_B4. The sequence continues at coordinate 65,482 of NZ_JAUBTL010000010.1, read as the reverse complement.
GAGGGCTTTAATCAGCGTCCGGGCGGCATCGTAGGTTAAAGCCGATCGAGTATTGACCGGGCCTCCCCACAATTTTTCAGCGTTTTGCGGAAATTTTTTGTCAAAACTTATTAACGGATGCCAAAACACGGATATGCCCAGTTTTTCAACAGACTTTAGCTCTTTTGCTACTTCTAACGTTCTCGGCTCGTACAGAGTCCAAGGCCCGACAATCCAATTGCGATCGCCATTAGCTTTAATCATTTCGATCGCATTTTCCAGGGAATTAGTGACTTGACCGTCGGGAATGACAAGTAAGGCTGTTTTTCCGGCTTTCTCAACTTCTGTGATTGCTGCTTCGGCCTTAAAATTATTTTTAGATAAGTCGTAATAATTACTTAGCCTAAAAGTCGAGCCTCCTTTTGCTTCAAATTGCTTTTTGAATTCTTCCCACAAAGAAGCGCTAAACGGACTGTTGGGATTGTAAAATACTGCGACTTTTTTCTCACCGACCAAGAGCAGTTGATTTACCAAAGCTTCAGCTTCTATGCTAGTTGTCGGAGCCGTCCGAAAGAAAAATTTTCTAGGTTTTCGCGTCAGTTCTTCTGTTGTGCTTCCCGGAGAAATGGCGATTAGTTGATTTCGATTGTAAATATCTACTGTTTCCACAGTCATGTCACTGGTGTAGTGTCCGATAACTGCTAGAATATCGGGCTGAGCGACCAGATAATTAGCCCTTTGAACCGCGTATGATTTGATATTGCCATCATCAGCAATGATGACTTTGAGACCTTTTCCTTTAATAGCTTTTGGTTCGAGAAAGCCTTGACCGGGAAAATCTTTATTGTTCTCATTTGCAGCCAGAAGACCTAAATTAACTTCGGTTTGAGCTTGAGCAATGCCGCGGATCAGTTCTTCTGCTAAATTTGCGTTGAGGATGCTGCCGTCCTGATTTCTGCGGATAGGGACAACAATTGCGATCGTGTAATATTCTGCATTTATTGCCTTTAGCAGAGCATTGTTGATGTAAATTAAAGTTTCTGGATCTCTGCGGTCTTCCCGCCAGGACTGTTTGAGCAATTTTAAAGCTTCGGGATAATTAGAATCGGCAAACTCATTGATTCCCCTTTGTTTTGACCACAAGGCGGAGGTTTGCACTAGAAGTTTTTCGCCGGAACTTACACCATCTGCGGAGGGCGTAGCCAGCGTTGGTTGCGGGGAAATTCTGGGGATTAGCGGGGAAATTCTGGGGATTAAAAGTACGATCGCCCCAAAAGCCGCAATTCCCGCAACGCCGAACAGCAGCCCGCGAAAGCCCGATCGCAACTTCCGCGAAGTTTTGGGTACCTGGGGCCCTGGGACGATCGACAAATCCAAGTCTTGCAAAACTTCATCAACAGATTGGTAGCGGTCTTGAAAGTGGAAACGCACCATCTTGGTTAAAATATTTTTGAGCTTGCAGCTAACAGGTTCAGATGTTAAATAATCCCAGACAATTTCACCAGTTTCGGGGTCTTGCGGCAGATTGGTGGGACGCCGCCCGGTGAGGGCTTGAATCGCGATGATTCCTACTGCATAAATATCATTGTAGGGTTGCGGGAGAGACCGCGTATCGTGTTGTTCGGCAGGCATATAACCCCTGGTGCCGATCGCCTGCGAGCTGAATATTTCACCTGTAGAGTTAGAGGTAAAAGTGCCGATTTCTTTGACGGCCCCAAAATCAATTAAAACAATTTTTTGATCTGTTTTGCGCCGAATTAAGTTAGAAGGTGTAATATCGCGGTGAATAATATTTTCTTGGTGGACTGATGTTAATATTTCCAGAATTTCCCGCAACAAAGCAACAGTTTGTTGCTCATTCCACCGATCGCCCGCAGTGAGTTCTTGACTAAGCGGATGTCCTTGAACGTATTCTTGCACTAAGTAAAAATAATCCTTTTTTTCAAAGCTATCGAATAATTCGGGAATGCGCGAGTTTCTCCCCAGACGGCGCAAAGCCCTAGCTTCCCTTTCAAATCGGTGCCTTGCCCCCTCCAAGACGCGCGGCTCGTTCGATGGGGGAAAAGGAATTTCCTTAACAACGCACAGAGGATTATTAGGTTGGTTCATTTGTACAGCCGTGTAGGTTCTAGCAAACCCTCCCTCTCCCAACAAAGCGAGAATTTCGTAGCTTTCATGCAGGATATGCCCTAAGTTGACACACATAAATCTTCCAACACCTCTTGACAGGCTGCGGCCTTTAATGTTGATTATAGGGACTTAAACCAAAAATTAGTCCCTTTTATTGTAAAATCCATTGTAGTGTAGTTGGCGCTTCCACGTCGAAAAACTCTCATAAAGGAAACAACTCCCACCACAATGTCCCCATGCTTCGATAAATGGTTTCGCCGCGAGAGACGATGTTTTTACCCACAAATCCCAAAAAACGGGGTTCACCCTAATCATAGATGACTCAGGTCTAGCGAAAAAGTGGCTCTTTAACTGCAAGAGTTTGGCGACAATATATGGCGTGAAATCGCCAAAAATGATAACTGGGTAGTCTTAGTAACTACACATTTATATGAGGGAGTAAAAAGTCTGTCAGATAAATGTAAGCTTTTAAGCACTTAAACTATGAGCAGAGCTTTACCTTTTAAAGTTAAGACTGTTAATACCGCCGCAGTGGGTAGCAGTGCTAGGAAAAATTCTTCCGGTAATTTTAAACGCCGTCTGAAAGAACACTTGATTCCTGATAATGGTTTTAAGCTCGAACGTTTTGGCTTTATTTGATATCATCATTCCGGCTGCGCCGGAATGATGATATCAAATCCGCGCTTCATCGTCGGCCGAAAAGTCGAATCAAGCTGCCCACAAATAATTCGCGTAATATTCATTCTTTTGACTCACCGTCAACAGTCAACAGTCAACAGTCAACAATCATTCCGGTGCAACCGGAATCGATATGATTCCTCTACAAAGCCAATAAAAGAGCGGTGTAAATTCCAGCACCAAGGGCAAATGCCCAAAACCGACTTTCTCGTTCTTCTGGCAATTCTTCTTTGAGGACGTTGAGAACAATTCCTCCGGCTAAAAAAGCAAATAAAACTGCGATCGCAGTTTTTCCAATTTCAGTAGCGCTACCCAACACCCACCCCACAATAATAGCTGCTGCTAGTATCCAGCGTCCGATGCGGTCATAAATATGTTTGTGGTGTTCCCGCAAACCAGAGTCGTTCACTGCAAAGTGCAGTGCCATTGCACAAGAAAACAACAGCAGATTGGTAAGGCCCGGTTCTTCCCGATGCACCAGCAGATAGCCAATCAGAGCGTTGTAGATTGCAAAAGAGCCTATGTGCAACCAAAAAACACCAGGACTCGTCACATCATCTTCGCCACGCTGACGAGATAAATTTGCAATTTGCTCCAAGCCGTAAAATACAGTCAATCCTAACAAAGCTATTAAATAAACGTGGTGTTCTAGATAAGAAATAACTCCTGCTTCTACTTGCTCTAATACCGCTTGGTGCAGATTTAATTCCGGTAAAATATGCACAAAAACATAAGCTACCGAAACCCCACCAGCCGCTGAAAGCCAGCCACTGCGAGGAATAGGAGCAAACCGCAACTTGCCGCAAAATAAATGTGTCAGCGCTAAACCAATGGCAATCAGCGCGGTTAAAGCTAAATTATTAGGAGCCGATCGCAAAGCTGCTGTTATTACCATAATTCTGCTCAACCAAATTAATCCTGTCTTAAAGCTTTAATGACTTGATAATACCGCTCTTGGACATCTTTCTGGTCTTGCTCCTGAGAGATTTGTTCGTGGCTACTATTTAAAATCCTCTCCGCCTGACGGCGTAAAGCTTCTCGTTGTGTGGAATTGCGGGTGTAAGTGGCGATGCAAGCTATAGCTTCCAATAAGCGAATTGTTACCGCCACATCTGATTTACTGTACTGGCGAATTTGGTTAAAGGCAGCATCGACTAACCCTTCAAACGTCACTCCTTCAACAATGACGCGCAAATTATCTTCATCGTCGTAGCGATAGGGCGAGGGAAAATCCCTTTGAGCGAGGCGGGATAATCCGGCGCTGAGTCGGCGGATATTTCTGCTGTCATAAAACTTCCTCTTGCCTCAATCATTATTGATAGTATTAAAATTAGCCATGTCAAACTCTATCTTAAGGCTGTAGATTACTTTAACGTGAGGCTAATTTAGGACTTACACAGCCACAGTAAATATTGGGGATGATGCGTTACGCAGAAAGCTAACACACCAACAATTTTTTTCAAGCGGATATCGAAGCCACATCTTGACCGTTGAGTTTTTGTGCGATCGCATCCAGCACCTTCTGTTCTGCTTCGGAAACCTCTCCGCTATTTTCGGCAATGCGACGGCATTGAGCTAATAGCGGTACTGCAAAGTCGGGGTTAAGTTGCTCTAACAATGCACCCAATGGTTTAGGGGACTTGATGTTAGCAGCAATCCTTTTGAGAGAATCCGCATTTAATTGCAATGCCTTCAATTCTGGCAGAATATCTTCCCAGTTTTTGTTGGGATAACTTGCCAAAATCATGTGAACCATAATTTGATCCATCCCTGCTTGCTGCGCGATCGCAACATCGAGATATTTCTCGCTTTGTTGCTGGATCGCTTGCAGCGTTTCGGTTCCAGGTTCTTCAGTATCTTCCCTCAGTTTGGCTTCGTAAAACTGGCGCGCCGCATATCCCAGCGCGTACAGCATCGTAGCATTCGTACTCGCACCAATCATCGCGCCAGCCAGCGGTACGTTGCGTAAAAAGCCCAAACCAGCTTTCATTGCGTTGCTACCGCCTAGCGCTAACCCAAAAATTGCCAAAACCTCGCCTTTTCGGGCTGGCTCTTGCAAATTCATCCCATAAGCGGCGGCAATTTCATAAACCATTTCGGTTTGAATCGCAGTAGTCGCGGCTAGATCGATCGCCAGCAGTGCAGCCGCGACACCGGGTAAAATGCTGCTAGCAAATCCAACACCACCGGCGTGAATCGCTTTTTCCACCATAATGCGATGGGCAATTTCGCTGGGATATTCATTGGGATACTTTTGTTGGAGTTCCTTGACTTGAGCTTCGGCTTTAGCTAAGTCGATGCGATCGCTGACCCCAACTAACCAATCAAGCCTGAGTACCCCTGCCACTTGTTTAACAAAGGGAAAATTGCCAACATAAGTTACCGCATCTCCGGTTCCTTGCGTCGCTTGTCCAATCAATCGATAAGTTTGTTTAGCAGCAGCTTCCCCCCAATTAACTGCTGTTTCAACAACCGCTTTGCCTGTATTCAGTGCAGATTCTGTTGTCTCGGCAATGAAATTTAACCAACCAGACTTTTGCTGTGAATTAGTTTCTTTTTTTGGCTTTGATTGGTGATCCATCACTGTTTTTTCCATTAACTACAATACGCCCGGTTTTCAGTTTGGAAGTAGCCTCTCACAGGCACTGTAATCGGCACCCAACCATCCGTTCCTAAACTTTCAATCGTCACTCTTCGTCCACTCGCGACGACTCCAACCCTTTCCCCATCAGTGGAAGGTGCTTGATGTACGTTAATTCCTCTGGCGGCTGCAACTTGGCGGCAGTTAGTAGGAGGCGGGGCGGTTGCGGCTTCACACAATCCGAGAAAACCACCATATACGTAGCCTTGTAGCGGGGCTGTAATTGGTACCCAGCCATTCTCACCAAGACTTTGAATCGTCACATTTCGTGCGGAACCGATGGTGCCAACCGCTTCGCTGTTAGCCGTCGGTTGTCGCCGAACATTAAGACCATTCCTCGCAATAACCTGGCGACAGCTATCGGGTACTTGCGCTAGTAAAGATTCACCTTGAATCTGTTTTTGATTTCTATCAGCGGCGAACGAGGGAGCAACTAAAACCGTTGCCGTTAACAAGATCGAACTTGTTAACCTTGTATATTTTTGCCAGATCCTCTGCTGTTGCATCGCTTCATCTTCTTTTAAATCTCTATGCCCAAACCTTATAAAAGGTTTTTAGCTCGTTCATCTGTCTTCCCCCTTGGAGACCCCCACGCTCACCTGTACTCAGGGAGCGTGGTGGGAGTCCAAGGGGGGCAAGGTTTATGCTGCATACGAATAACCATCCTTTCTGTGAATAATTGAACAATATTTGTGGCTAACCCCTGACACCAATTCTGATGCGGCAATATTAAATGAACCACTCGTTCTAACGGCAACACGCCCAACATATTTACCAACTTTCTTGCCAGAAGTAACGATTGCTTTGACAATATCTCCAGTTTGAAAACCTTTAACAAACTTAAGCCGGGGAACATAGCGACATGGAAATCCAAACTTATCGGTACGACACATTTGGCGCGTCCCATGCCCAGTAGCTTTAATTAACAACGGCTTGTTTGTTAAAATTTTCAGCGATTCAACGTTCCCTACACAAGCTGCATCTAACCAGTGAGTTTTAGCTAGACTTAATCGAGTGCGATTGAACTTTGTTAAGCCACCACTGCCAGTAGAAACAGGCAAACCAATCATGCTAAGCCGATTAAATAATGCCCAACGAGTTGAATTGACTGCTGTCGCATCTTTTAAAGAACGCTTTGCTTGAGACAAAACCCGTTTTAAAACCTCTGGCTTTTTAGACAGGAATTGCTCTATATTTTGAGTTCCTTTCTTGATATTGCACTTTTCACAAGCAAGGCAAAGATTAGAAATACGATTAGAACCACCCTTAGCTTTAGGATGAATATGTTCGACTTGTAATGGTGTATTTGTAACACCACAGTAAGCACACTTTCTCTCCCATTTGTTGAGCAAGTATTCGCGAACCTCGTAGCCACACAAAACGCCTTGTTGGTACTCGATTCCAGAAATTTCCGGGTTTTCTAATTGTTGTAAGTCAAACCGCACAAGTTCTTGAACAATAGAAACAATGGGGGCTACTTTCATCAATTTAGTCACCCATGTTATAGTTGTTTCAACGCGATGTTGCAAACTTGGGGCTAGCCAACCTTTAAGGCGAGTTCTATTTAGGAATCTAGCTGGACGATAGCGAGTATGGCGATTCCTCCGGACTCTACGCAATGAACGACGAGATTCAAGGCTGGCTTTAATAGCTTGACCTCGGTGAGTTAGTTCGGCACCAAAGATTACTTTTTCTCGTTGCAGTAATGCGAATCCAGTGGTTTGAGAGCCAGGGTCTATTTTGAGAGTGATTGGTTTTTGGGTTGCTGTCACCTCTACCTTGAGAATTAGTGTGAATGGATACCTTTTAAAAACAGCAGCTTTGCCATTAGTTAGCAATTTACGGGCCATTCCTGGGTGGATTGGATTGAGCGGTCGTTTTTGGGTATCTAGTACAAAAACAAAGTTAGACATTTTAAGTCCTCCCTTTCGGGGTAATGTTAGCTTCGTCAATGTTTAAGGTCGGTAACTATCTTAAAAGCACTGGCTTAACCCTTACACCTGTTTAACTTTTAAGTTCTAGAGCACAGAACTAGCAACGCATTCTCTGGTAGGTCTTTAACACTTGCCTTAAACGTAGTGATTTAACACCTAGACTGGTCAACTTGGCAATTTCTGTGCCCCCACTATATCGGTACTCCGATTAGTGGTGGGTGGTTGACCGCTAATCAAGCATAAACGCGAGGTTTGCGAGCGCCAAGAGCAGCACCACTCATTGCCCCTGCCAAACCCAGCAAAGAGCCAAGTAGAAATGACCAAACAGCTTTAGCTGTATTACCAGCTATATCGCGAACTTGATTTGGGTCTACATTCGGCGCTTGATTCGGTATATTAACGCCGCCCTGTTGTTGTACTTGATTGGCAATTTCTCCAGCATTAGCAGCCGCAGCGCCAACAGCACCCGATATCCCGCTTCCTAATAACCAAGCACTAAGTGCTAATGTAGTTCCCCAAAGAATTGCTGCATTCAAAAATGCTGTTTTCTTGGTCATCGGCCCGCAGCTTTGAGCCATTACCCAACCGCCCAAAAATAGGGAAATCAGCAAACTGATAATCGACCAAATTACGACCCCAAAACCAACGGAACCTGCATCCGCGCCTGTTGCACCTGCGGTTAATCCGATCGCCATTGCCAAAGCGCTTAAAATTAGTTGAGTGCCCAGAGCGATCGCAATTCCTGCCAAAATTGGCCCCCACCTCACTTGATCGTGGTAATCCACCAGCGGATTGACGATTGTAGGATCAGTGAGTGGACTGCCCGATCGATCTGGATAAGTCATAAAAGATTAACCCCTGCGTTACGTTGTTACTTTTTTCCCATTGATGGGAATTTAATTTTACTTAATAAATATTACTAGAATATCTACCGAGGGGCATAATAGTTTTTAATTTGATTATTTTAAGGCTCAAAAGTAGTAATTTCGCTCATCAATCGAAATCTCATTCAGAAAAAACCCCAGCAGCTACTTATAGATGCCCTTAATTTTGTAGGCTCTCCCCTAGTTGAGGTCATAATAAAACCTGAGAAATCCTTGTGAGAGCTTTTGGCATAAAGGTTGTAGGTTGGAGCCCTGGGAACGAAAGCCAACTGGTTAGCCTGAGATAGTTGGGCGGAGTGAAACGGAGGCTTCCTTTGGCTCAACCCAACCTACGAATGATTAGATAAATTTATCACCCTCAGTACGGGAGAGCTAAAATCATCTACCTAAAGATAGAAAAATATAAAAAAATCTCCCTATCTTGATGATTTTCAATTTGCTGAATCATTCATAAGATGGAAGTATTAGAACTGATATCTATCTAAAGTAGGTAGAGGGCTTGATGTACATAGGTACAGGAAACAACAATGTTACTTTACAAAATAGAAGATTTTAATCCCCACTACCGCCAAGCAGCTTTTGATGACGACGATATCAAAGGGCTGGATGTGTATGGCGGAAGTACCTATGATAAAATTGGCACGATCGATACTGTGCTGGTAGATGAGACAGGACGTTTCCGCTATTTTGTGGTAGAGACTGGTTCTTGGATTGTTGACAAAAAAGTTTTACTTCCCATCGCTCTTTGTCGCATTGATTTTAATGGGCGGCGTGTTTACGCTACAAATTTGCGGAGTAAAGACCAAGTGGAAAAACTACCCAGGTATGAGCATGGGATGGCAGTTGATTACGCTTATGAAGAACAAGTGCGGGGTATTTATCGGACTGCAACAGTAGAAGGGTCTGCACCAGTAGAAGCATCATTACCTTTAGAAGCACCTGTTCGAGTTTCTACACGGCATGCTGTCTCGCCTCAAGCTAGTAATCCTGCTTATGACCGGGATACCTATACTTACGATAAAGAGCCCCAATTGTATCAGATGAACGAACAGGATCATCAAAAACTCAAACTGTACGAAGAACGATTAGTTGCAGATAAAACCCGTCGCAAAACAGGCGAGGTAATAATTGGCAAGCAAGTTGAAACCAAAACGGTACAACTGCAGCTTCCTGTAGAAAAAGAGCGAGTTGTGATTGAGCGCACTACTCCAGAATATGCAGGGAGTCGAGTAACTCCAGATACCGCCTTCAAGCAAGAAGAAATGGCACATTTTGAAATCTACGAACAAACTGTCAATATCAAAAAGCAAGCGTTCGTGCGCGAGGAAGTGCAAGTCAGAAAAGAAGTTGAGCAAGATACGGTTGAGGCAACAGACACAGTACGTCGCGAAGAGTTAGATGTAAAAAAAACAGAATGGGATTCGGAGCGGAAAAAAAGTAATCCGCTTTAACTCAGCCAAAGAGTATCGTTAAAAATGCAAAAATCAGGAGGAAATTTATTATGTCTACTCGCAGGCATTTACCGTCAATCAGCGTAGCCTTTTTAGCTTTAGCCGTTAGTGTCAGTGGCACTGGTTTTGTGCTAAGTTCCCAGCAAGTTGCTGCTCAACAAGCTAAATCGAAATTTCCTGATGTACCGCCGAATTACTGGGCGCGTCCGTTTATTGATTCCTTAGCTGAAAAAGAGATTGTTACCGGATATGTAAACGGAAGTTTTAGACCAAAACAGGTTGTGGATCGGGATGAATTTTCGGCGATGATCCACCAAGCTTTTAATCGAGCAAGCATTAGAAAGATACCCAGTGGAAGTTACTTTAAGGATGTGCCTCAAAACTACTGGGCAGCAACTCCGATTAAAGAAGCTTATGAAACGGGATTTATGAATGATTTTCCCGGAAAGAAGTTTCGTCCGAAGCAGCCCTTGACTAAGGCACAAGCATTAGTTGTGTTAATGAGGGGTTTAAATATGGATTACAATCCCCCTGTTGTCAAAACTGATCAAGCGGCTGTAACTGCAGCCAAGGCAACTCCAGTAAATAAACGTCGAATTGCTAGGAACCGTTTGGCATTTCCCCTCGCAGCGACTGTTTTGATGCAGCCGTTATTACCTGTAGTGGCAAGGCTGCAGCCTGCGGCTGCGCCCGCACCTAAACCGGCTAAGGCTGTTCCACCAACAACCACAAAAGCTGCAACTGCGCCTGCTAAAAATTCGGCATTAGATTTTCTCAATTCGTACTATAAAGATGCCGAGAAAATTCCTAAATATGCGGTTGAGCCAGTGGCAGCAGCGACAAAGGCAAAGATAGTGGTCAACTATCCAGATCCCAGAGTTCTTAATCCGAACGAGTTGCTCAGTCGGGGTAGTGCTACTGCCCTAATTCATCAAGCTTTGGTCAATCAAGGTCAGATAGAACCGCTTCCTGACAAGGATAGTGCTAAGTACATTCCTAAGATCCCAAGTCGCTAGTTCTACCATCAACTTTAACTTTTTTACCACTGGATTAGATTGACCAAGAAATTGGGATACCAGCCCCTTCTTCAGTGGACGGCTTTTCTTGATTTCTAATATACTCCTTTAAAGCTTCTAAGGGCGCACCCCCTACAGAAACAGCAAAATAGCTAGGACTCCACAATGCTTCTTTATGGGGCTTCTTATGTCCAGCCTGTCCGTAACGACGGCTAGAAACGCCTTTTAATGCGTTAACTATTTGAGAGATAAACAACTTAGGCGGATACTCAATCAGCGCGTGAACATGATTGCCTTCGCCATTGAATTCCAGCACTTGAAAATTCATTTTTTCAGCCACCTCTCGAAACGACTTTTCAATCAAATCAATACTTTCACCTGTGAAGACAGACCGACGATACTTTGTCACACAGACCAAGTGTATCTTAAGTTCTGTAACAGAATGGCGTTCCCTGCGGTAAATAGTTGTCATTACTTGCAAACCAACATAGCAAATTTTTCAGCAAATGACTATCTCTGAATTTAGCAACACCCTAAACGATTTAGCCAATCAAGTACGACTTGAGAGATTTTCTTCTTCAGTCCGAGGACCAAAGAAATCCAAGCCCAAACCAACGTATGACCCAGCTCATCCTCATGTTTCTACTGCTAAACTTCTTGCCGAGGCAAAAAGGAAAAAGTCTCCTTAAATCCCGTCTGGACTGCAGCTAGAGGGGGATTAACTTAATTAAGTTTCTCACGCCTGTGATGTCTGAGACATTCTTCCTATGATAGGTGGGTTTGTTAGAGACTGTCAGGGTTGTTTAACGTGGAAATTTTCGAGGGAATAGGACAATTATACGAGTTGATTACAAAGAAAATATCTCCAACTGTAGGCATTTATAAGAATTTTCGCTTCTTCCTAAAGGTTCTTGAAAATTCAGGCCGCTTATTGACATTAACTGAACGACTAGCTTCCCGCACCTTGACAGGGCTGGTCTCCTCGATTCATCCAGACTCCCTGCCTACGATCGCCTATTTTTAGGATACAACGAGGCAAGAAAACACGCCCTAGCCCCCATTGCATCGGCCTGCCTAGCTAAGTATTTCGCGTTTCCTAATGTCAAGGTCGTGCTGCGGGGTTTGTACGAAAGGGCACCCAAAATGCTGAGTGATGTTGAGTTGGATGCCAAAAGCAACTGGGGTAGGAAGTGAAGAAGTGCGATCGCTACACTGGTTACATCCTTGTTCTATCATTGGCTGGAGCAATATCAACTGCAATCACCGTAGCATAGGGATTGAGAGCTTGTTCAGGCACTTGAATCGTTAACTCCCCGCCTTGGATCGGGACTTAACATAGAATCGACAATCGCACAGCGAGTTGAGTATTGTAATGATTCCCCTCCAGCGACTTTAGAAACGGCTTGAATCCGTTTAATGGGTACACCTCTTACTGTTACTGACTCGTAGGGCTTCATCAGCAAGAATAGGTAAAAGCGATTGCCCCGCCGAGTAGAAGGGCCGTAGAATTGCCAAGGTTCCAGTCCAGGCTGTGTTCCTACGATACTCTGGGCATGGACACTCATCCATGCTTCTACGAATTGCAACAAATCCAATTGTTCGGATTGAATCTGCCCGTTGCCCATAGGGCTGACATTCAACAGCAGATTGCCACCTTTACCTGCAACTTCACAGAGGGTATGAATAAGTTGGCGAGCTGACTTGAATTGGGTGTCATAGAGGGTTATAACCCCAGCTTTCATTCAGAGTTAGGCAAGCTTCCCAAGTACGTTGAGGCGGTTGGGGGGGAATGAATTGTTCGCAGGTATCGAAGTCTCCAAATCCTCTGAGGCGTGAGTTGATTAGCAAATGCGGTTGCAGCGAGCGAATCATTTCATGTAGCTGTCTAGCTTGCCATTCCTCTGGCTTTCGCTCCCAACCGCCATCAAACCTCTTCAAGTCAATCTCTCCGTAGTTGCTCAACAATTCTTTGACTTGAGCGAACATAAATTCAAGGTAGCGCTCCCACGCTCGAAGTCGTCGGCTGTCGGAATTTCCCAAACTGATACGGTTTATCGGCTTCGGTGAAAGCCGGATAGTCAGGGTAATGCCAATCAATTAAGGAAAAATACAACCCAATTCGCAAACCCTCCGCCCGCATCGCCTCCACAAATTCTCGGACAATATCTTTTTTGTACGGCGCATACTCGATAGAAAAGTCGGATTCCTGGGTATGAAATAAGGAAAATCCATCATGATGTTTAGCCGTCAAAATCACATACTGCATCCCCAAGCGTTTCGCTAAATGCGCCCAAGTTTGAGGGTCGTATTCAGTCGGATTGAAAGTTTGGGCGCTGCGGTGATAGTCGGCTACCGGGACATCTTGGCAGTACGGCAAGCTAAAGACGCCTCCCACTAACCGCCTTTGATACTTCGTACCCGCACTGGCTGCTATGACTCCAATGAACAAACATTCCCAATCGTGCTGTCTCAAACCAGTTGTTTTCTTGAGTCATTGGTTCACCCTGAAATATAGGCGGTATTGTGAAAGAGTAATGTTTACTCGCAGGTAAAATTAATAAGCTAGGGTATACTTCTTTGTTGGATTTGGCTGCAATGAACCTCCCCATAATACCCCACTGAAAATCATGAAAGCAGACACCATCGAAATTGTTGGTTTTCACGCACATATTTACTTTGACAATGATAGCCGCGATGCAGCATCGCGCGTGCGTGAAGGATTGGCTCAGTTTGAGGTGCAGCTAGGGCGCTGGCACGATAAACCCGTTGGGCCCCACCCCCAAGCGATGTATCAAGTTGCGTTTTTACCCCCGCAGTTTGGCAAAGTCGTTCCCTGGTTGATGCTCCACCGCGAGGGGTTAGATATTCTCGTCCATCCCGAAACAGGCGACGATGTGGCAGACCATACAACACATTCTTTGTGGCTGGGAGAAAAACTAGAGCTGAATGTCGAAGTTCTGCGACCTAAAACGGCCAACGCGAAGTTCTAAGTCATCATTCTCAGCAGTGGATTACTCTATGTAGAGCAAACACTACTTGCTAGGTTCGGTAGTCCGCAAACTAAATTCTTTGCTCAGAGATATCGTTGATTAATTAGTCAAAAACAGGCTAATCTTTGGCAATTGTAAATTATTTGAACTAAGAAATGACAGTTAAAGCTATTTCCGCCACCATCCTTTTAGGTGTAATTCCGCTTCACGTTTACCAGCTACCCGACGGCGGCTACAAAGTCGATGCAATTGGGGTTATGGGTGCGGTGGATAAAAAGGGCAGCGCCTTGAGCCGGTTTCTCACTGGGAAATCGCCCTTGGCTCTGCCTTTTGGCGGATATAATTTTACGCAAGCTCAAAGCATTCCAGTGGAAGGTAACGCTCAATTAATCAAGCCTATTCCCATTGCATTAGCTACAGCATATTGGTTGCATGAAGTAGGCAAAGGCAACGTAAAAGCTCAAGCTTTAGTTCAAGCCAGCATGGCAGAATCCATCGAACGGCGGGCTGATGCAGCATTTAGCATCAAGCGCACTGAAAGTGAGTACAATGTGCGGTTTGGTAAATTCGTTGATTCGGTTATGTTGGAAAATCGGCAAGAAGTGATCGAGCGGCGACTTCCGGGGGATGATTTGTACTTGCCAGAGGGGATTAACTGAGCAAAAGTACGATCGCCTCTGACTAAACCCCACAGCAGTTACCCATCATCACAGAACTATAAGGACTTGTGGCAGGTTCATCAAACTAGATAAGATTAGCAATCGCTACAAGATTTGGAGCAGCTTTCCGAGCGTCTAAGTCTTCAAGATAGCGAATCCCGTATTCGTTTACCAGAACTCTGCTAGCCGATCGGGTTGCTGTTGAGCAAACACTGGACTCGATGCGAACTGTTCGGTTATTACTTTCATACTTAGCTACAAAAACTTTACTTTGGACTTTCCCTATCACACTTCACTCTTAAGATAGATGACTATGATTTAAATATTTTAAGGGAAATAATTTAATGTTAGATCCGCTTTGAATCTAGTTTTACTTCCACCCTTGGGATTACCTTGGTCGCCGGCAAAGCAATTGAACAGGCAGCTTCGGAAGTAATAAATTATATTGCGAAACTATTTTATTTGTTAAAGTTTTTTCCATCACCAAAATCTTATCTTACTCTTGTAGTAAGTCGGCTCTTTGGTAATAGCCGATGCTCAAAAAAGCGAAGAATATTTCCTTGCCTATTTAATATTTTTTTAAGGTGAGATAGATGACAGATTCTCAGATAGCCAGTCCTGAAATACTGGCACCTCCTCATAGACGATTAGCCCTAGGTCTTCCGGCTTGGTTGGTACTAATCTGTATCATTGCTTTTACCGCTCTCCTAGCAGCAGGGGCTGCCATTTGGAAAAATGCTCCCCCTTTACCTGATGTAATCCAGTCTCCAAAACAGGAGATTGTGATCACAAAAGCACAGATTCAGGATGGTCAAGCCACTTACCTAGCAAGGGGTGGTCAGCACATCGGCAGTATTTGGGGACATGGTAGCTACCTCGCTCCCGACTGGACAGCAGATGTATTGCATCGCTGGGGATTAGCCACCGCCGGGGTTTTGCACAACAATGACCCCGCTATGAGCCAGAGTGATTTAGAAGCATTGCCTGCACCAGAACGGGCAGCGTTGCAAGCCACAATCAGCGAGCAATTCAAAACCAATCGGTATGACCCGAACACCCATAAATTGCTACTGACTGACGCTCAGACACAGGGACTAAAACAAGTCTTTGCCGACTATGAACATTTGCTGACCTACGGTTCCGTCATTCACTCGATTCCGCATGGCTGGTTTAAAGAGCCATCCCAGATTCATGATGTCACGGCGTTCTTTGCCTGGACTGCGTGGGCTGCTGCCGCCAATCGTCCCAACGCGACTTTTTCCTACACCGCCAATTGGCCTCACGACCCCCTGATTGGAAATGAACAACCCGGACAATTCATTCTGTGGTCAATCATTTCCGTGGTGCTGCTGATTGCCGGAACCGGTGGATTTCTACTGCTTTACTTGACTCGTGAAAGTGTAGACGACCTCCAGTCGGTCACCACTCGTCCCACCGTGCGAATCCCGACGGCCAGCCAGAAAACCACCTCACTCTTTTTTGGTGTGGCAATGGCACTATTTATGGTGCAAATGGCGATGGGAATGGTAACGGCACACTATGCCGTTGAAGGCGATAGTTTTTATGGCATTCCCCTAGCACAATTTCTTCCCTATGCAGCATCCCGCACCTGGCACGTGCAACTGGCGATATTCTGGATTGCTACCTGCTGGTTAGCTGCAGGACTTTACTTTGCGCCGCGCTTTGGAGGTATTGAACCGAAAGGTCAGGCGGTGGGAAACCTGGTGTTGTTAGGTGCTTTGACCGTTGTGGTGGTGGGTTCCCTTGTGGGGTCATGGGCCGCCATTCAAGGGATTCTCGGCATTGAAGATAGCTTTATGTGGGGGCATCAAGGCTATGAGTATATTGAGTTAGGGCGGGTCTGGCAAGTTCTCCTGATTGTGGCGATGGTGTTCTGGCTATTCCTGATGTACCGTGCCTTCCGCCCGGCTTTACAACAGGAGAAAAGCCCGACAGGATTAAGTCACTTTTTCCTCTACAGTGCGATTACGATTCCCCTGTTCTACTCGGTGGGACTGTTCTACACGAACCGGACTCCGTTGAGTATTGCCGAATACTGGCGCTGGTGGGTGGTGCATCTGTGGGTCGAAGGCTTTTTTGAAGTGTTCGCCACGGTGGTGATTGCCTACTTGTGTAGTGAGTTAGGCTTCTTGAAAAAGTCCTCAGCATTACGGGCAACATATCTGACTACAATCCTCTACTTGGGTAGTGGTGTTGTGGGAACGCTGCACCACCTGTATTTCTCGGGAACTCCGGTGTTTATTGCGGCAGTTGGGTCTGTCTTTTCTGCTTTGGAGGTGATTCCCCTCACCTTGATTGGCTTTGAGGTGTTGCAAACGCTGAAGCTTTCACGGGAGGCGGAAGGTTTCTATCGCTGGCCTCTACGGTTCTTTATTGCTACCTGCGTTTGGAATTTGGTGGGGGCAGGGGTGTTTGGTTTCCTGATCAACCCGCCTAGTATTCTCTATTACTCTCAAGGCTTGAATACAACCGCTATTCACGCGCATGGAGCGCTGTTTGGGGTGTATGGGTCGCTGGCATTAGCACTAATGTTGTTTGCCCTGCGGGAATTTACGCCGGAATCGGTATGGAATGAGAAGCAGCTAAAGTTCTCGTTCTGGTTCCTAAATATTGGTTTGGTGGTGATGCTGCTATTTGGGCCGATTCCGAATGGTTTTTACCAGCTTACCCAGTCGATCAATTACGGAACTTGGTATGCACGGGGTGAAACGGTGATGGGTTCCCAATGGATGCACTGGACGGTTTGGACAAGGGTTCCTGGTGATGTGATCTTTTCTATTGGGGCGCTGGCAATGTTTATCTTCGTGGTACGTGCGATTATTGCGATTTTCCGCACTCCCAGTCTACCAAGTCAGGAGAAACCTTATCCCACTGAAGGCTAAATCTGGTTTTTTAGCTTCAGGATTGTGGTCAAATTTTTGATTTTCTTGAGAATCCTCGAAATTCTATTTCGGGGATTCTTCTTTTACGGAGCCGACTTTAATGTGTAGGTTTTCTAGTTTTTAATGTTCCGGTTTAGGAAATCGGCTTGATCATTCTAGCCTATATGTTGTCCTATGCACTGACTACGAAAAATTGATGAGTTTAATTGTTCACGCTGAGGGTTGGCTCGCTAAAAAAGAAGCATAAATAGAGCGAAAAAAAGGATAGTTATTAAAGCGGAAAGCGGCAGCCATCATGAGGAAGATGCAAGCAAACCAGTCACACAATTGTTTCATTGTCATTAGACAATGAAGGTGTCTTGGCTGTTTTGAATTACTGCTTGGGAGAATTTATTAAGTAGCTGTGGGTAACACTCGGCTTGTGGAGGCGTTAATGTGGGACTCCCACTCCCGCAGCTAGCTATATCAAAACTTTGTTTTTAAGAAGGGGATTATCCGAGATCCCTCATACAGCAAGCGATGGCTATTGGAAAGCAGCTCACGCCCGCTCTGCACATCCTTACGGTGCTACACACCACCCGCACCGTGCTTTTGGTACGGTTGGCAACACCGCCGATCCTTCCCCCGACGCTCACACGCCAGCAGAACGGGCGAGGCAAGCTCATGGCGTTGCTACAGCATTTTCGGTTTCTAGGAATAGCTTTGTACGGTTTTCTTCAATCCCAATTCCCCCTGGTTCTTTCACGTCCATTCTGGCAAATACGACCAATAAGGTTGGGTTCTCCTGACTGTTCCTCCCACTTGGGAAGCGGCATCATAATAACTGTAAGCAATGAGCTTCAACCCAAACAAACTCATAAAGCATTACCAATCTTTGAGGTGACACATTATGTTGATGCGCTCTTGGCAACCCTTCACGGAAATTGAAACCATCCGTCAGCAACTCGATAAAGTTTTTGACCAACTGGCAACAACGAGAGATAATTCAGAAGCCACTTGGATGCCCGCTCTGGAATTGGCTGATGCTGGGGACAACTTCGTATTAAAAGCGCAACTGCCCGGAATTGACCCCAAAGACATTGACGTTCAAGTCACTCGTGAAGCAATTTCTATCTCTGGCGAACGCCGCTACGAAAACACAGACGAGAAATCGGGGTACGTCCGCTCTGAATTCCGATATGGCAAATTCCACCGGGTAATTTCCTTGCCGGCACACATTCAAAACGACTCTGTGCAAGCTGAATGCAAAGATGGGATTCTAACGCTAACACTGCCCAAAGTGACTGAAGCTCGCAATAAAGTCGTCAAGATTAATTTAGCCGAAATTGCTGGAGCTTCAACAAATCCAGCTTTGGAACAGGCTAACCAATAACGAGCGGCTGTGCTTAATCGAGTGAGGCAAATTTCCCCAAATTGAGCCTGATTGGATTTACTCGCGCAACAACGGAACTGGAAAAGCTGATACCGGGAGCTACTTGCTCTCGGTATTCTTTATTTGGGAAAGCCGAGCGAAAAGCTACCTACAGATGCCGTGAACTGACGCTGATTCCAGTTAGTCTGCCAAAATATTTCACGCTTGTCGGCACCAATTTTATTGAGTCTGCGAACCGGAGAGAGGATTGGCGATCGCCTCTAATCACCGGCTTATCTGTGGTAAAGTAGCACAGCTAGACATACCCTGCCAGCTCAAGCGCGATAGTCAAAGCATCTCAACCAGGTGATACATCAATTCCGAAAGTAGCCGCCCGATTTGATGTGAGTAAAGCATCTGTCCAACAATTGATGATTTTCTACTTTCCCAATTCCTCAATAGATAATTAGCCGATGAATATCCATACCCTCTTGAGCCAAACCTCACGCCAACGGGTGAGTGATGGAGCCGTTTTACCCATCTTGAGCGGTTGCGATTCCTCTATGAGGCAATTGGTTCTGTTCTTGCCACAATTGGGAGATTTCGACAGCCTTGAATATGCTTGGTGGTTGCAGCGGGACGCTCAACGGCTGGAAACACAAGGGATAGCAATCCGAGCTGTGGGAATTGGCTCACTCTCATCGGGTAAGCGATTCTGTGGCTATACAGGATTTCCTAGCAACTGTTTGTTTGTAGATCCAAGTGCCCAACTGCACCACAAACTTGACCTGTATCCAGGTTTATCGTTAAAACTACCCGGTTTATCGGCTGCTATGAATGCTTACCTCAATCTATTGTTCATGTGT
Organism: Microcoleus sp. D2_18a_B4; assembly: GCF_036702475.1. Lineage (NCBI taxonomy): Bacteria > Bacillati > Cyanobacteriota > Cyanophyceae > Oscillatoriales > Microcoleaceae > Microcoleus > Microcoleus sp. D2_18a_B4. The sequence continues at coordinate 46,000 of NZ_JAUBTL010000010.1, read as the reverse complement.
GCGGGGATTGGTAGCCCTGGCACTCTGGCAGAAGTATGGAGAGGATATCGAGGCGACACAAAAGCACCTCAATTAATTGGTGATGATGAAATTATTCAGGCTTTCCCTCTTCCACCCCTCAAAGGCTCTACTTTCCGGTGGGCAGGTGGCAAGGGTTTCCAGCGTCCTTTTGAATTGGCAACTTTACGGCTGCGGAATATGGGAGAAGTGCTGAGTCATTGGAGAACCTATGTTCCAAATGCTGCTTATCTCACTCAACGAGGCGCAACTTTCTTGTTTAATGCTCAGGGAGATTTAGTCTACGAACATCGAGATCGCGCCATCCTTGGTTTCGCTGCTGATATGAGCAATCCCCTGACATTTCTCTCAGAAATAATGGCTGATGGAGACTCGTTAGGGCAGGACGATATGCACTAACTATCGCCCTTATGTGTAGGGCTGGCAGGGGGTAAGAGTGGTCGATAGCGAATGGGCATGGGCTTACGGATAGGGGGATTCATGCGATCGTACTCAATCCCATCATTGCTGCTGGCAATTTCTTGCTTACCATATTCATCCTGTTCCAGCAGCTCCCAACGGGAGCATCTCTCCTTTCCAATTGAACTGTACCCAACCATGTCGCCCCGGTTCTTCCCGCCCTTGTCCGTCAACTAGCAAATGCACAAAGTAAAGTTGATTGGTGGGCTCACTACCACCAAGAAACCAGTTATCGTCAATCTCCGCCTTGACGTTAGCTTCATCAAATTGAATGCCAACTTGTGAAAACGTAGCCATCGCCATTTGCCTTAAAGTTGCCTGATCCATCCCCTTTTGCCTCCTGATTGAGAGATGCCGTGAGCAGCCACTCAGGCTGTGAACTTCCTCATCCCCTCTATGAAAACTTACAACTTCATTCTTGCACTGCTACCCCTCATAGCCCGCGCCAGCACGAGTCCCCAGCAGGGGTGAGCGGTGGATAGCTCACAGCCTCAAGGATAGGCATCTAGAAAAGCTGTTGCCCATCTGAAACTTTACTCAAGATTTAGGTAGATTTATAAAGTTTTGGAGCAGTTCAAGGCTCTCCTGAACTTGCGGTGATATTTTTATCTAATTAGAAAAGCAAGCTAATACGCGTTCTCGAAAATTATCAAACTTTGAGAAGCCATATCCCAATACGATTCAGTTAAGCTCGATCCCCCCTAGCCCCCCTTAAAAAGGGGAGTAGGGGGTGGGACAAGAAATTACTCAAAGTCAACCCCTACTCCCCAACAATCAGGGGGAGTAGGGGGTATGCGAGGGGGCTCTCGCCCGGAATAAATAGTTTTAACCCAAGCGTATTGAGCCATATCCTTGTCGCATAATTAATTTAATTCGATTATTTATCCCTGACATCACTCCACTTGTTGTGCGATTAAGAAAGTAATTACCAATTCCTTCAAAATGATTGACAATAGTCGAAGATGATTATTTAAAAAAGCTCCTCGCATAATTCACCCAATCATTGAACTTTGTCCGCTGCTCTTTTGACAGTCATATTGGTCTCGTATATTTACCGAAACTCTTCTTTCCTCTCATAAGCAATTCTTAAGCCTTATGATTTTTCCCAGGTGATTGCTAACCTTTCAATTTGGTCGAAATTAAGGTTGTTTCGATTACTCAACAATAAATATTTGCTGCCTCTATCTGTGATTACTGTTGCTCGACGCACCTTATTCAAGTCTTTATTAACTGCTTTCATCACGTGAAAACGGTCAATAACAACTTGTGCATTTGGGAATACTTGTTCTATAACTTTTTTTGGTTCCTATTTTTGACGCCCGCCTTTCTCCCCAAATTCTTTACAACTCCTCTTGGGGTGGTGCGCCCCCTGAACGGTTACCATTTATTAGTCAAGACAATTTGCTCTTGGCATGAGTTGACTTGGTTCAAAAGATGAGTTAAAGCGATAAAATAGCGACATAAATATATTAGAAAAAGTCAATTATTTCAACCTGCTTAATTTAGGTAAATTAGACAGGCTCCCGTAACGCTAAAACCGCATAAGTTCAAGATAAAAGCGTTTTGGCTCCAAGTTTTCACAACTGATAAAAAAATCCCACCCACATCTGCAGAATGTGGGTTGCTAAGTTCTTCGCCCCAGACTTCGTTGTAGAACCCAGCCAAAGGATCGCAGTCTGAATAGTAAGTAATGGGTACGATCGCGTGCTTTGTAACCCTTTAATAATTTACTAGCGGGTTTTACTTGCTGGCGATTGAAAAAACTTCTGCTTGGGGGTGAAAAGAAACCGGGAAAAAGCCTCCTTCGCGCATTTCTTGAATGCTCTCTTTAACCGCCTGAATGATGCGATCTGTGTCTTCATGAGTGTGAGCGGTAGAGAGAAAGCAGCTACGACCTTCGGATATGAAAATACGCTTTTCGAGTAAGTGAAAAAGTAGCGGATCTATCTCAACGGATGCAGCAGCGCGAAATTGCGATCCGAAATTTACAAGCCAGACAGAGACTTCATTTTCTTTGAAATAAGCATTCAGGGTTTCAACTAGCTGCGAAGTTCGCTGATTCAACTGCTGCTGAAGGGCGGGGCCTTGACTTTTAAGATAGCGCAGCACGGAACGCGCAGCGGCCAGAGCAAGTGGGTGCTTGCAAAAAGTGCCGGCAAAAATTGTTGTTTTTACCTGGGGGTAGGAATCATCACCGTAGTTCCACAAACCGCCGTCAATTTTATCCATATAAGCAGCTTTTCCAGCGATAATTCCAATGGGCATACCGCCCCCGACAATTTTACCGTAAGTTGCAATATCTGCCTCAATGCCAAACCACGCCTGCGCGCCACCTTGATGAATTCGGAAACCAGTAACCATTTCATCAAAAATCAGCGCAATTTCTGATTCTTTTGTTAATTGCCTGAGTTGCTGGAGAAATTCTTTAGGTTGCAAATCGAGACGGCGGCTTTGCACCGGCTCCACGAGAACCGCCGCTAATTCGTGCTGGTGAGCTTTGATAATTTCCAGGGCATGAGGGCTTCCGTAATCCAAAACTAAAACATCTTCAATAAAATTAGCGAGAATTCCTGGCGCTTTTGGAATGGTGCATAAATCGCCATTTATCTTTTTTACAACTGCGAGAGTTCCGTCAAAATGACCGTGATAAGAACCAGAAAACAAAGCAATTTTATTGCGTTTAGTTGCCGCCCTAGCTAATCGTAAAGCTGCCATCACTGCTTCGGTGCCGGTATTAGAAAAAGCGACGCGCTCCATTCCAGTTAATTCGCAGATTAATTCCGCAACTTCTCCGGCAAGTTCTGCTTGTGGGCCAATTTGTACGCCGCGATCGAGTTGCTCTAATAGGGCTTCTTTAATAAAGGGCGGATTATGGCCGAAAAGATTGATGCCAAATCCCATTGTGATATCGATGTATTCGTTGCCATCAACATCCCACATTTTAGAGCCAAGCGATCGCTCAGCGACAATGGGATAAAACATCTCCTTGACAGGCAAGCGAAACCCATCTGAAGCCCGATTGTCAGCGAGAACCGGACGGTATTTTTGCGCGAAATTCTTAGAGGTCTTTGTGCGATCGGTGTAGCGCTCTATCAGCGCTTTCATGTGTCTTTGCTGCAATTGTTCGTTCATTTTGAATTCTCCAGAGATTGAGCTAGGTAGGGGCGCAATGCTTTGCGCCCTTACAGGTTTTAATTGCGGCTACCTATCAAGCCAGAATCGGCGAGATAGGAAAAGTAAGTGCGAAACAAATTCGCATCCGCTTGGGGACAGGTGATGTCAGTGGTAGCAAGTCCATCTAGCGTATTTTGGCAATCGAAATGTAGCGTTCCTGATTGTGGCATTTCCGCTTCAGAAACTTTTTCGGAAAAAAGACCGACAAGCGGGTACAAAGCATGATCGGGAGAATTTCCAGCGCGATTGATTATTTCTGCTTGCCAAGTCTCAGACGAAACTCGTTTGATTGGATAACCCATTGAGCAAATCCAGCCCAGCAATTCACTCATTTGAAAGGACTGAGTGTTGACTAAATGAAAAGTCTTTCCGAGCAATTCTTTTTGCCTCGAAAGATGAACGATCGCTCCGCTCACATAGTCAACAGGCGCTACATTCATCAGCTTATCACCATCGGGCGCACATCCAAGTTGCACGCAACCAGCGATTAACCTGTACAGTAAATCGCTGGGATTGCAGGCCCCTGTTTGGCTGTCCCCAGAAATGCGACCTGGCCTGTAAATGCTAACAGGAATGCCGCGATCGCGCGCGACCTCTACTAACTTTTCTGCCACCCATTTAGTCTGAGTGTAAGCGCCTTTGAGACCTTCTCCCGGAGTGAGTTCATCCTCCTCTCGCACCACCTTAACCCCAGATTCTCCCATTGCCGAGAAAACGGAAATCGTAGAAATTAAATGGACGGGTTTTAGCTTACTTTGACTCGCCAATCTCAGAACTTCCTGCGTCCCCAAAACGTTAGCGGGTTTGAGAACCGAGTAGGGATAAGTAAACTTGACAAACGCGCCATTGTGGTAAATGACATCAATTTTATTGGCTAAAACTCCGAACTGCTCCTCGGAAAGCCCCAAAAGTGGTTGAGACAAATCTCCAGCAATTGGGATAATGCGATCGCTGCTGCTTTCATCCCAAATTAAATAGGATTCGAGGCTGCTTTGAATCCGCTTTTTAGCTGATTCTGAATCGGCAGAACGGACTAGGCAATAAATTTCTGCTTGAGTTTGTTGCAAGAGATCGCGGAGTAAAAAGGCTCCCAAAAAGCCCGTCGCCCCTGTTAAGAGAATGCAAGCTGGTTCAGTTTTTTGCTCGCTCAATGGAGTTGCAGGGCGAATTGCCGGATCTAAAACAACTTCAGCGTTAATATCGAAACTTGCAGTGCGATCGCCCGCTGTGTTGCCCCCTTGTCGCATTTCGATTTTTTCAGCTAAACCAGCTACAGTAGGAGCTTCAAACAAAACGCGCAAAGGCAATTCCACCTGAAAAGATTCTCGCACTTTGGCTAACAACTGAGTAATCAGTAATGAGTGTCCCCCCAAGTCAAAGAAATTGTCGTGAATTCCTACCTTTTGAAGGTTGAGAAGCTGGCTCCAAATTTCGGCAAGAATCTCCTCACCGGGAGTGCGAGGGCCTACAAACGTATCTGTAAAATTGGCTGCTATGGACGGTGCAGGAAGCGCTTGACGGTCTATTTTGCCATTGGGAGTCAGTGGCAGCGCTTTCAGAACCACAAAAGCAGAAGGTATCATGTATTCGGGCAGCTTTTCTTTGAGGAATGAACGCAGGCTTTCAATCAGTTGTGAGTCCTGAACGCTGAGTTTTGAGTGAGAAACTATATAGGCGACTAAACGCTGATTTCCCGGTTCATTTTCCTGAAGTAAAACGGCTGCCTCGCGTACAGAGGGATGATGAGACAGCCCCGCCTCAATTTCCCCTAATTCAATGCGGAAACCTCGCAGCTTTACTTGGCGATCGACGCGACCGATAAATTCTATATTTCCATCTGGCAAATAGCGAGCTAAGTCGCCAGTTTTGTAAAGTCGAGTTTCCGGTTCCTGAGTCAATGACTTGCAAATAAATTTTTCTGCGGTGAGTTCTGGTTGGTTTATATAGCCGCGAGCCAATCCCGCACCAGCAATATATAATTCACCGGCTACCCCTACAGGAACTGGCTGCAAGTGCGAATCGAGCAAATAAATCTGCGTGTTGGGTAGCGGGCGACCTAAAGGAACTGTCTGGGAAATGCGATCGCCCTGCATTTTTACCTGATAAGTCAGCACGCCTACAGTTGTTTCTGTCGGCCCGTAATGGTTGAAGATCGAGCAGTCTGGATTGTATTTCTGAATTGTTTCAATTAAATTCCACATCAAAGGCTCACCGCCGAGAATTAATCGCTTTTTCGGTAAGATTTGCGAGGCGTTATCAGCGCTCAACAAAGCTTTTAAGTGAGAGGGAACAATTTTCAGACAATCGATAGAATGTTGCTGAAAATAAGCGGCAATTGCTTGAGGATCTGTTGCGCGTTCTTGAGAGATGATGTGCAGGCATCCACCCGAACACAACGCCGGAAAAATAACGGTGTTTCCCAAATCGGCGGCGAAGGTAGAAACGGTGGCATAATTTGCACCTGATGGCAGGTTTAATTTTTCCTGAATTCCGTGCAGGTAATTGAGCAGTTGCCGGTGTTCAATGGCGACTCCTTTGGGAGTGCCGGTGGAACCGGAGGTATAGATAATGTAAGCTAAATTTTCACCCGAAGCAGAGACGAAAGTAGTAGGAGAAAAAGAGGGAATGTCTGTATCTAAGCAGACGATATATGCCTTAGTTTCAGGCAAACTTTTGATGAGATGCTGTTGGGTTAACAGCACTGGAGTCTCAGCATTTTGCAGCATCAATGCTAGGCGCTCTTTGGGCATGGCTGGGTCGAGCGGTAGGTACGCGCCACCTGCTTTGAGGATGCCTAGAATTCCAGCGATCGCCTGTAGGGGCTGTGCCCCCGTGCCCGCCCCCCTGTCAACGCAAAGGCCGACAATCACCTCTGGCTTGACACCTAATTGCTGCAAGTAATGGGCGATTTGGTTAGCGCGGGCGTTGAGTTCGCTGTAGGTAATTTGCTGATTTTCACAAACAGCAGCTATACGGTTGGGCGATCGCTCTGCTTGTTCTTCAAAGAGCTGGTGAACGCACTTATCGAGCTGGTAATCTGCTTTTGTGCTGTTGAATTCTACTAATAATTGATTTCGGGCGCGATCGCTCAGCATTTCGAGCTTGCCGATTGCGGTTTGTGGGTTGCTGGCTACACTTTGCACTAAGGCGTAAAATTGCTCTGCCAAGCACCGGATACTGTTGTCTGCAATGAAGATAGGATCGTAGTGAAACTCAGCGGCGAGCGAGTCATTTTGGCGGCGGCAAGAGAGTTTAACTTTGAAGCGATCGCAGCACGCATACTGCTTGTAAATCGAAAAAAATACGCCACTAGCCGAATGCTTTTCGAGTTGTTCCTCAAACTCGAAACCAAATGAAAAGCCGGAAGAGTTGCCTAGATATTCGTGGGAGAAATATTCTTGATACTTGTATGCCTCGCGTTCTTCCTGCTGAATTTGCTGCAAAGTTTCCGCGAAGGAAAAGTTTTCTGTTAGTTGGCTCGACAGCGGTAAAAATTTGGCAAACAGCCCAAGCGCTGGCTCTAGTTCTTCGTATTTGCGACCATCGAATGCCACGCCAACAGTGAGCTCTGATTGGCCAATCAGCCGCCAGAGCAAAATTTTCCAGCAAGCGAGCAAGAATGTAGAAAGTGAGGTGTTGTACTGGCGGGCGAGATCTTCCACTTTTTCCAGCAAAGCTGACTCTAATTTGACCTCAAAAGCTTGGGGAGTAAATTGAGCTGGCGCGTTAATTAATCTATTTTCAAACGGCAACCTTAAACTCGCTAGCGCTGAAAAATTATGCCCAGTCCAGTATTCTTTGCCCTCCGCCGCTTCCTCATCTTCGAGCAATTCATTTTGCCATTCGGAAAATTGAATGTATTGCACAACCTCATCGGTAATTTCTTGACCGTGAAGGCAGGCGGCATAGCACTGGCTGATTTCTTGAACCAGATTTTTTAGTGTGCGACTATCGGCGCACAGTGCGGGCAAACTAACCAGTAAAATATGCCTCTCAGATGACAGTGTAATTAAAGACAAGTGCCAAACAGGATTGCGATCGAAGTTGAAGAAAGCGCTCTTTTCTTGCTGAAAAATCTCTTCAATTTTGGCTTCTTGCTCCTGGGGATTTACTTCACTTAAGTTAACCCAATTCCACGAAACAGAGCTATGTTCGGAGATAACTTGTATAGGAGTTTTTAGCCCGGTCTTTCGCTGAAAGCTTGTGCGGATAATTTCGTGGCGATCGCTGACTTTTTGCAGCGCTTCTTTTAAGACATTTGCTTGGAGATTGCCCTTGATCAAAATCGCACATTGAGCGCGATAAGCGGGACTATCTTGTTGCAACAGCCACAGATATTTTTGTTGAGGAGAAAGCCGGAATCCATTAATTGTTTGCATTGGTGATATTGCTTTATGTTTTAAGTTCGCCAGGGACTTAACTCCCTGGCTAATAGCTCAAGTCCGTTAAAACTCACATCACATCTTGCACCCTTGTCAAGAACAGGCAAGATGCCTGTTCCACAATAAAATTCATCTCTTGTGGAACAGGCATCTTGCCTGTTCCTAAACAAGTAATTGAGAAGGGTGCAACATCTCAGTTAAAACAGACTATGGAAAAGGCGTTGAAGTGGCTACTACTGGCAATTATAACTTCGTAGCAGAGCCGCCTAAAGCCGAATTTTGCGGAAGAGAAGTCAGCTTTTCAATTTCTGCTTCACCGATCATTTCGCCCATCGCTACAACAATTTTTCGCGAACCGATAAATGGATTGCGACTATGAGCGGCAAGCATATTATCTAGCATTAAGATGTCTCCTGCTTGCCAGGGAAAACTAACAGCAGCTTGCGCGTACACTGCCTGAATTTCTTGCATTACCGAGTCTTCAATAGGAGTGCCGTCACCGTAATAGACATTGCGGGGGAGGTTCTCTTCTCCAAAAACCGAGAGTAAGGAAGCGCGGGTTGCCGCATCTAAGCAGGAAATGTGGTGCAAGGGAAGTTGATTGAAAAATACCATTTCTTTGGTTTTTGGGTGCTTGGCAATTGCAGGGCGAATTTTGCGGGTTCTCAAATTATTTCCTGCTTTCCACTCAAATTCCATCCCAGCTTGCCGGCAGTATTCCTCAACCACGGATTTGTCTTCTGTTTTGAAAAAATCTTTCCAGCTTACATCCAGTCCCTCTGTGTAGTTACGAACGTACATAATTTGCTTTTGGGCAAATTTTTCTCTGAGTTTCGGGTCTAGCAACTGGTAAATTTTACGGCAGTCAACAATCGGCGTTTCTCCGCCTTGTTGCGCTGGCTGAACGCAGAAAAACCAGATTTTCATCGGCCAGCGGTGCAGGTGCGAACTCTCGCTGTGAAATAAGATAGCTTTATCTGCTGGGTAAGGAGTTGAACCGTAAACTTTTCCGCTAACTCCTTCGCGTGGCAAATCCCCGTACTCCCCAAATAATTCCGAACAAATTGAGAGTGCAAACTGCTCGAATGCGGCAACCACAGGGCCGGTGAACCCTCGAAAAAGAATCCCTCCATGCTGTAGCAATTTTGCCTCTATAAATTTGCGGTTATTTTTCGCCCAGTCTGCGAGATCGACATCGGCTACTGCGGGTTTTGCGACTAAAGGAAAGAGTTCGTCGGGGTGCAGGTACTCGGTTTTTATCAATTCGCCTTGGGGCAAAGCCACTGGCTTCGGCTTGACGCTTTTGAACTTACTAAAATTGCTTTTTTCACGCTTTAATTCTTGCATGGCTTGTTTCTGCTTCTGGGCTTCTGTGAAAATTTCTAAAGTGTTCAAACGACTGTCAGGCTGCGCCACAATGCTGCCGAGGAGGGTTTCAAAGCGATTTGACATTTGAGCGATCGTATCTCTGTCAAATAGGTCGGAATTATACTTCCAACTGCCGACAATTCCTGTCTCTGTTTCCGAGACAAATAGCGCCAAATCAAATTTAGCCGTACCGCTATCAATTGCAACCGGCATTAAAGTTAAACCCGCCATTTCTAAAGTCGGCATAGGCGCATTTTGCATGACGAATAAAACTTGAAATAGCGGTGTCTGACTCAGGCTGCGATCGGGACGCAGTTCTTCTACCAGTTTGTCGAAGGGTAAATCTTGGTGAGTGTAAGCTTTTAATGTCACTTCGCGCACGCGATCGAGCAGTTGGCGAAATGTAGGATTGCCGCGCATATCGGTTCGCAAGACGAGGATATTGACAAAGAAACCAATTAAAGCTTCTGTCTCAACTTGTGTGCGGTTTGCCAGGTCAGTACCTACGACAATATCTTCTTGATTTGTGTAGCGATAAAGCAGCGTTTGAAGTGCTGCCAACAAGGTCATAAACAAGGTGACATTTTGTTGCCGACTGAGTGCGTTTAGGGCTTCTGAAAGTTGCAAATCAAGCTGGAAAGTTTGAATCTCAGCTTGATTGCTAGAAACAGCAGAACGCGGTTGTTTTGCTGGCAATTGCAGCGGGGGCAAAATTTGACCCAACTGCTGCTTCCAGTCAGCGAGTTTTGCTTCCAGAACTTCGCCTTGCAGCCAGTTTATTTGCCAAACAGCATAGTCTGCGTACTGTACAGCAAGTTCGGGTAGGGGAGAAGGTTTGCCACTGCAGAAAGCTTCATAAAGCGCCGCCACTTCCCGCACGAGTACCCCCATCGACCAGCCATCAGCTACGATGTGGTGTACTGTCAGTAACAGCAGGTATTCTGTCTCGTCAAGATGTAACAATGTGACGCGCAGTAACGGCCATTTTGTTAGGTCAAAAGGCTGTCGCGCTTCTTCAGCGGCGAGCCGCATTGCCTCGGCTTCTCGTTCAGCTTGCGATAACTCTCTTAAGTTTACGATCGGCAATGTGAAATTAAAAGATGAAATAATAACCTGAGCGGGTCGTCCTTCCACCGAATTAAAAGTTGTCCGCAATGCTTCGTGTCGCTTGATAATCTCCTGAAAAGTTTGCTCTAGAACGGCTACATTGAGCGCCCCCTTCAAGCGCACGGCTGCTGGGATATTATAGGCAGGATTCCCCGGCTGCAATTGGTCGAGAAACCACAGTCGTTGTTGTGCAAAAGAAAGGGGTAATTCTTCCTGCCTTGACGCAGCCTTGATGGGGGGTGCTTTCAGTTTTTGCGAGGCGCGATATTGCAAGAGGCTTTCGGTGACAGTTGCGACGGTAGGGGATTCAAAAAGAGAGCGCAAGGGTACTTCAAGTTGAAAAGCTTCTCGCAGGCGAGAAATCGCCTGAGTAGCCAGCAATGAATGACCTCCCAATTCAAAGAAATTATCGTGAATTCCTACTCGCTCCAAACCGAGAACTTCCGCCCAAATTTCTGCTATTAATTGCTCGTCGGGAGTTCGAGGATCGGCAAAATTGCTCTCGAATTCTGCTCGGTTGATGTCAGGTGCAGGTAGCGATCGCCGATCGATTTTTCCGTTAGGCGTTAAAGGAAGCGACTCCAATAAAACAAACGCTGAGGGAATCATGTACTGCGGCAATTTTTGTTTCAGGTAAGAGCGCAAATCCTTAATAAGTTCTGAGTCTTGAGTTTTGAGTGCTGAGTTAGCAACGATATAAGCTACTAAACGCTTGTCGCCTGGATTGTCTTCTCGAACCAGCACGACGGTTTCCCGCAAGGCTGGGTGCTGACCGATCGCTGCTTCAATCTCGCCTAATTCGATGCGAAATCCGCGAATTTTAACTTGGTGGTCGCTGCGCCCCATAAATTCAATGTTTCCATCTGGAAGATAGCGAGCCAAGTCCCCGGTTTTATAGATGTGTTTTGAAAGGATGAAGGATGAAGAATTCTGGATTAATGAAAAAGCAGTTTTATTTTCGGCAAAGGGATTGGGAATAAATTTCTCTGCGTTTAGTTCGGGGCGCTTTAGATAGCCTCTGGATAAGCCCGCGCCGCCGATATAAAGTTCGCCGAAAACGCCTACAGGAACGGGCTGCAAATTGGCGTCTAAAATATAAAGCTGGGTGTTGGGAAGGGGGCGACCAATTGGAATGTAAGGGCGCTCGGATTCAATAAATTTTATGGGATGAATGGCTGTCCAGACAGTCGCTTCAGTCGGGCCGTAAAAGTTCCAAAGGGGTATGTTCCACTCAAGTAATTGAGCAGCGAGTTCTGTAGGAAAAGCTTCCCCGCCGCAAACAATTAAGCGGAGGCTCGATTGTTGAAAGTTAGTGGCAGCTTTTTTAGCGTCAATCAGTTGGCGGATTGCTGAAGGAGTTTGATTGAGAATGGTGACTCGCTCGGAGCACAGCAGTTGGTAAAATGCGGCTGGCGATTGCGTCACTTCCACGGGAACGACGATTAGTTTGCAACCGTGAAGAAGTGCTCCCCAAATTTCCCAGACGGAAAAGTCGAAAGCGTAAGAGTGAAAAACCGTCCAAACGTCGCGATCGCTAAAATTAAATAGAGGGCGAGTGGCTGCAAAAAGATGAACGACGCTGCGGTGGTTGACTTGAACGCCCTTGGGTTTCCCGGTGGAGCCTGATGTATAGATTATATAAGCGAGATTGTCAGGGGTTGCTTCACTCGATGGATTTTCTTCGCTTTCGGGCGCGATATTCTGCCAGTCGGAATCTAGGAAAATTTTATGCAATGCGCGGTCAATTTTCTCACCTAAATGCGAGTGCGCGATCAGTATTTCAACCCCAGCGTCTTCTAGCATGAAGTTCAAGCGCTCGTTGGAATGCGCCGGATCGAGCGGAACGTAAGCGCCGCCAGCCTTGAGAATGCCGAGCAATCCCACTACCATTTCTAGGGAGCGATCGACCAAAATTCCGATCGGAATTTCCGGTTTAACCCCTAAGTTTTTTAGGTGATGTGCTAGCTGATTTGCTCGCCGATTCAGCTCTCGATAGGTTAGGTGCTCCCCGTCAAAAACGACAGCGATCGCATCCGGCGTCCGCTCTGCCTGCGCTTCAAATAATCCGTGTACGCAGTGATTTTTCGGAAGTTCCGATTGAGTATTGTTCCACTCGAACAGCAGTTGCTGCTGTTCAGGTTTCGTCAATATTGGCAAATTTGAAATGCGCTGTTCGGGATTGGCAGCTATACTTTCTAGTAAGGTTAGAAAATGTCCGGCTATCCGTCGTGCAGTGCTAGCGTCAAACAAATCTTGGCTATACTCAAGCGTTCCATTAATACCCTCTAATCCTTCCTCCAGGTCAAGCGCTAAATCAAATCTCGCCGTTTTCCGTTCTATTTCCAAACTGCTCAACGTCACTCCGGGCAATTTTATCTGCGACGACGGAACATTTTGCAGAGAAAACAACACTTGAAATAGGGGATTATGACTTAAATCTCGTTCGGGTTGTAGGATTTCTACCAGTTTCTCGAAGGGCAAATCCTGGTGGTTATACGCGCCGAGAGCTACTTCTCGCACGATTCCCAGTAACTCTTTAAAAGTCGGGTTGCTCGACAGATTAGTGCGGAAAACTAAGGTGTTAGCAAATAAGCCAATTACTTCCTCGATTTCGCGTCGGTTGCGGTTAGCAATGGGGGAGCCGACTAAAATATCTTCTTGCCCGGTGTAGCGATAGAGCAACGTTTTAAACGCTGCCAGTAGGGTCATAAATAAAGTAGCTTTTTCCCGCTGGCTTAATTGGGCGATTTCATCTGCGATTGCCTTGGGAATGGTGAATTTATGCACCGATCCTCGGAAGGTTTGTACTGCCGAGCGGGGGCGATCTGTTGGCAAATTTAGTACAGGGAGATTGCCTCCAAGCTGTTTTTTCCAGTAAGCAAGCTGCGTCTCTAAAACTTCTCCCTGCAACCACTGGCGCTGCCAACTTGCAAAGTCTGCGTACTGTACCGACAGTTCGGGAAGGGGAGAAGGTTTGCCAGTGGAAAAGGCTTGATAAAACGTGGCGAGTTCCTGGATGAATATTCCCATTGACCAGGCATCGAAAATGATGTGGTGCGTACTCAATAGCAGCACCCAGTTTGAATCGCTCAAGTGCAGCAATTTGGCACGCAATAAGGGTGCTTGTGACAAATCGAAAGCAAGCTTTGCTTCTGCGGCGATTAACCGTTCTACTTCGCGAGATCGTTCAGTTTCAGGAAGACCTCGCAAATCTATTTCTAAAATTTTCAATTCCAGATTGGAAGCGATCGCCTGAACGGGTTGCCCGTTTATTGTTTTAAAAGCCGTTCGCAAAACTTCATGACGCTTGACAAGTTCGTTGAGACTGCGATCGAGAGATCTCGCGTCGAGTGTTCCCGTCAAACGCACGCCGGCGACAATGTGATAGGTAAAGTTGCCTGGAGTTAGTTGCTCAAAAAACCACAACCGCTGTTGAGCAAACGACAGAGGAAAAGTGTTAGACTCTCGACTTTGAGGCAGAATTTTTTCTAGGGAAACGTTTTCTTTTTTATGGTTGAGCCGCTGCAACAGCAACTCGCGTTTTTGGGGAGAAAGAGCGGCGATGCGTTCGATTAAATCACTCATTTGCTAACTCCTTGTTGGGCGAGAATTTCCTGAATTTGTGCTTCTGACAGTTGATCGAGGTCTGCTAACACTCTCGCTAGCATTTCACTGTCTGTTTGTTCGGCTTGCTTTTGTGCGATCGCTACTGCAAAATCGGCGACAGTGGCCGACTCAAATAAACGGTGCAAAGGCAACTCGACCTGAAATGCTTGGCGCACTCTGGAAATAACTTGAGTTGCTAATAAGGAATGCCCTCCTAATTCAAAAAAGTTGTCGTAAATGCCGACTTTTTCAAGTTTGAGAACTTCAGCCCAGATAGCGGCTAAAACTTCCTCGATATTTGTGCGAGGCGCGACAAAGTTTTCTGTCAACTCCGGTCGCATTTCGTCAGGTGCGGGCAGCGCTCGTCGGTCTATTTTTCCGTTAGAAGTTAAAGGAAAACTTTTGAGTATCACAAAAGCAGAAGGCACCATGTACTCCGGCAATTTTGACGTTAAGAAATTGCGAATTTCCTTGTGGGTAGGTGCTTGTTTCTGCTCGGAAATCAAATAAGCCACGAGGCGCTTTTGTGCCATCTCGTCTTCTGGCGCCACAACTACAGCCTGCGCGATATCTGGATGTTGCCCCAGTACCGCCTCAATTTCTCCCAATTCAATGCGGAAACCGCGAATTTTTACTTGGCCGTCAATTCGCCCGATAAATTCGACGTTTCCATCTGGCAAATAGCGAGCCAAGTCGCCGGTTTTGTACAGTCGCGTCTTTGCTTGCGTGTCAAATGGATTGGGAATAAATTTTTCTGCGGTTAATTCAGGGCGGTTAAGATATCCGCGTCCCAAATTATCACCGCCGATGTACAGTTCACCAGGTACGCCTATCGGCACCGGCTGCAAGTAAGAATCCAAGATATAAATCTGAGTGTTGGCAATCGGAAGACCGAGTGGAACTGTCTCAAAATCGCACCCAATTATATCAAATTCGACTTGATAAGTCAGGACACCTACAGTTGTTTCTGTTGGGCCGTAGTGATTGAATACTGAGCAACTGGGAGCAAGATTGCGAAGTGTTTTAATTAAGCTCCAGTTGGCAGATTCACCTCCTAAAATAAGCCGTTTACCAGGCAAAATTGACTTGGGTTGAGAGGACTTTAAAAGGGCGGCTAGGTGAGAGGGAACTATTTTGAGGCAGTCGATGGGATTGCGGCAGAAATATTCACCCAGTGCCTCTGGATCGGTGGCGCGTTCTAGGGAGATAATATGCAGGCAACCGCCGAAACAAAGGGCGGGGAAAATCGCTGTGTTTCCTAAGTCGGCGGCGAAGGTGGAAACGGTAGCGAAACTGGCACCGGCTGGTAGGTTTAATTTTTCCTGAATGCTGTGCAGGTAATTGAGCAGTTGCCGGTGTTCGATCGCGACTCCTTTGGGGATGCCAGTGGAACCGGAAGTATAGATGACGTAAGCTAAATTGTCAGAAGAGGCGCGATCGGTGTAAGAGGCAGAAACAGTGGGAATGTCTGTATCGATGCAAACAATATTTGCCTGAGTTTTCGGCAAGCTTTCGATGAGCCGCTGTTGTACGAGCAAAACCTTCACCTGAGCGTCTTCTAGCATTAGTGCTTTGCGCTCTATTGGGGTCGTTGGATCGATCGGTAAATAGGCGCCACCGGCTTTGAGTACGCCCAGCATTCCTACGATTGCCTGTAGGGGCGGTGCCCCCGTGCCCGCCCCCCTTTCAACGCAAATGCCAACAACGACTTCTGGTTCAACTCCCAAGTTTTGCAGGTGATGGGCGAGTTTATTGGCGCGATCGTTGAGTTCTCGGTAGGTGATTTGTTCACTTTCAAAGACGACGGCAATGTTGTCTGGGTTGCGTTCTGCTTGTTCTTCAAAAAGCT
The DNA here is from genome assembly GCF_036702475.1 of Microcoleus sp. D2_18a_B4. NCBI lineage: Bacteria > Bacillati > Cyanobacteriota > Cyanophyceae > Oscillatoriales > Microcoleaceae > Microcoleus > Microcoleus sp. D2_18a_B4. The sequence continues at coordinate 30,037 of NZ_JAUBTL010000010.1, read as the reverse complement.
GATGAACGCATTTATTTTTCGGGTAATCTTTTTGAGTTTGGTTAAAGTCAATGAGAAGTTGCAGCCGATCGCGATCGCTCAGTATGTCTACCTGACTGATAGCGACTTCTGGATTTTTGACTATGCTTTCTAAAAGCGCCTGAAAGTGTTCTGACAAGCGCTTTATATCTGCCGCAGCAAATAAAGCGGAATCATAGTGAAATTCAGCGCTTAGGGAATTGCACAGGCGGAGGCAGGAGAGCTTGAGTTTGAATGGCTCTAGGCAGGCATCTTGCCGAACAAGGGAAAATGAAACGCCTGAATTATCATAGTTCTTAGGCTCTCCTTGGAACTCAAAGCAGACGGGCCAAAAGCTGCTGCTTTTTTCGTTTTCTAAGATTTCTTCCCAGCTAAAATATTCTTGCCAGTTGTACATCTCGTTGAGATTAAGCTCAACTTGCTGCCTCACTTGTGAGAAATTTAACTCGTCTTGCACTGGGCACTGTAGGGGTAAGTATTTGCACAGCAGCCCCAGAGAGTGTTCTAATTCTTCATATTTTCTGCCGTCAATCGCTACGCCGATAATCGGGTTTTGCTCTCTGGTAAGCCGCCAAATGAGAATTTGCCAGCAAGTCAGCAGGAAGGCAGAAATATCGCTTTTGTGCTTTGGGGCGATCGCTTCCAGGCTGTTCAACAAATCACCGCGAATTTCCACCCTTTCTACTAGCGGCTTAAATTCCGCTTCTGAATTCTTCTTTTCCCAAGGAAGCGTTAATAAATCCAAAGATTCAAGGTTCAGCTTTCGCCAGTATTCTTGGCCGATTGCCGTTTCTTCTGATTCGAGTAACTCATTTTGCCACTCAGCAATATCGGCATATTGCATTGGCTCATCGGCTGCTTCTTCTTGGCACGCACAGGCGCAGTAGGAAAGACTGAGTTCGCGGGTAAAATTTTTCAGGGTGACGCTATCTGCAATTAAGGCAGAGAAGTTCGCCACCAATAGGTGCTTGTCTTGGGCGAGAGTGACTAAAGAGATGTGCCAAAGTGAGCCGCGCTCAAAATCAAAAGGAAGCAGACTTAGTTGCTGAAAAAGCGCTGCGATTTTAGCTTCTTGTTCTTCTGGAGACAAACCGCTCAGATTGTGTTCCGAGATAGGAACTTCACCAGTGCTGGCGATCGCTTGCAGGGGTAGTGTCATCCCTGACAAGCAGTGAAAGCTAGTACGCAGGATTTCGTGCCGATTTACGACATTTTGCAGCGCACTTTTAAGAATCTCTCGATGGAGGTTTCCTGTAATTAAAATTGCACCTCGAACGCGATAAGTCTGTTGGCTTTTATTTTGCTGTAACCCCCACAGATGCCGTTGCTGTGGAGAGAGTCTAAACCCTTCGATTGTTGCGTTTTGCATTTCTAAAGTTCCTTTAATAAGCCTAAATATCTTGACAGCTAAACGCTTCTGCCATACCGACAACAACCCGACGCGAACCAGAAAATGGCGTGCGTCCGTGCGCGGCTAGCATATTATCTAACAGCAAGACATCTCCTTCTTCCCAAGGGTAAACAATCGTTTCTTGCTGATAGCAGCGACGAATTTCGTCTAATATAAAATCTTCAATGGGCGAGCCATCGCCGTAATAAGCATTGCGGGGTAAATCTTCCTGCTTAAAAGAAGTTAAAAGCTCTTTGCGAACGGCGGGTTCGAGATTGGAAATGTGGAAGAGGTGAGCTTGATTAAACCACACCATTTCCTGCGTTTTTGGGTGCTGGGCGACAGCTTGACATATTTGCCGAGTTCTCAAGCGATCGCCACTTTTCCATTCTAACTCAATTCCCGCTTTTTTGCAATAATCTTCTACCTCAATTTTGCTATCAGTATTGAAGACATTTTGCCAGGGCAAATCTACGCCACCGCCGTAATTTCGCACATACATAACCTTTTCTTTGGCAAACTTTTCTTTAATATTTGAATCCAGGCTTTCAAACACTTTGCGGCTGTTAGCAATCGGAGTTTCTCCTCCCTGTTCGGCTTTCTTGACGCAGAAAAAAGCGATTTTCAGCGGCCAATTTCGAGAATAAGCCATTTCATTGTGCAGTGGGATGAATTGCTCGGCAGGATACTCGGTGGAAGTGTAGATATTTCCGCTCACCAGGCTACGCGGAGTCGAGCGAAAAGAATATTCCAACAAGTCGCCAGCAAGAGTTTGAATAAACTGCTCGAAACCATTCACCCCGCCGACTTCAAAGCCTCGAAAAAGTATTCCTCCGTGCTTCCATAACTGCGTTTCAATTGATGAGCGATTGTTCTGTGCCCAACCTGCGAGATTTAATTTTTCTACTGTTGGCTGAACAACTAGAGGTAGAAGGTTTTCGGGCTGGAGGTAGGCGGTTTTGACTAATTCCTCTGAGGACAGGCTGACGGCTTTTCGCCTAACCAATCCTAACTTTTGGGAATTGAGATTCTTTGTTTCTGTATTTGTCATAGTTTTTGGTTGTGTGAAAAAATTATCCCTTTTTCCCGAAAAAACCTGAGAGATTGATATCAAATCCGTTAGCATCGGAACTATTCCTCTCTCTGTTCTCTTCCTCTGCGTTCTCTGCGTACTCTGCGGTTTAATCATTCCAATGCAACCGGAATTGATATGAGCCATCATTTTCAACTCTTCATAACTTTGCGTTTAGCCATTTTTAATTTTTGAATGCCCGAAAGATGAATTTGTTTTTGCTGCTCGATTTGGTGCTGCCTTTCTGCTTCCGCAAGAATTTCTGCCAAGTCGTCGATCCTGATATCTGGCTGAATGACTACCTGGTTGAGGAGGATTTGAAAACCTCTCACCATTCGGGCAATAGTCGCAGCCTCAAATAAGTCTGTTTTGTACTCAAATAAGCCTTGAATTCCTTCTGAACTCTCCCAGAGAGTGAGGCTTAAGTCGTGTCTCGACATACCGACATCGGATTCCAGAATGCTCAAGGTCAAACCAGCTAACTCCAAGGGTGGCATGGGCGCATTCTGGAGTACAAACCACACTTGAAACAGCGGGTTATAGCTGAGATTTCGCTCCGGCTGCAATTCCTCCACGAGCTTTTCAAAAGGAACATCCGGGTGAGCGTAAGCTGCTAACGCTACCTCGCGTGTTCGACTGAGTAGTTCGCGGAAAGTTGGATTACCTGCGGTGTCAATTCGCAGCACTAAAGTATTGACAAAAAATCCAATCAGTTCCTCTAATTCAAGGCGGTTGCGATTGGCAATGGGAGAGCCAATAGCGAGGTTATCCTGCTTTATTTGGCTGGATAGCAAGGATTGAAATGCTGCCAATAACGTCATAAATAGGGTGACATCTTGTTGCTGGACGAGGGTTTTCAGCCTTTCAGTTAAAGAAGCAGAAATCACAAAAAATTGCTGCGACCCTCGGAAAGTTTGCACGGGAGAGCGCTGCCTATCTGTTGACAGCACATCTAAATCGCTTCCCAATTGCTGTTTCCAATAAGCGAGCTGTTTTTCTAATTTCTCTCCGTGGAAATGCTGCCGCTGCCAACTGGCGAAGTCGGCATACTGCACGGGAAGTTCAGGCAGCCCAGAGGGTTTGTCATTGGAAAAAGCTTCATAAAGTGCGGCTACTTCTCGCACCAATACCCCCATAGACCAACCATCAGAAATAATGTGGTGTATTGTCAGCAGCAACACATATTCTGCCGAACTAAGTTGCAGCAAAGTGCCCCGCAGTAAGGGATCTCGCGTTAAGTCAAAGGGGCGTTGGGCTTCTTCAAGAGTACGCTGCTCAATTTCAGCTTGCTGCTCAATTTCTGGTAAATGTTGCAAGTTTACCACCGACAAAGCGAAATCTAAGGAAGGAGAAATCAGTTGAACAGGTTCCCCGTCCACTTCTGCAAAAGCAGTCCGTAAAACTTCGTGACGCCTGACAATTTCATTGAGTGTTTGTTGCAGTGCTGACAAATTCAATTGCCCTTGCAAACGCACAGCAGCAGGAAGGTTGTAGGCAGGGTTTTCGGGAGACAATCGATCGAGAAACCACAGCCGTTGCTGGGCAAAAGAAAGGGGAGCCGAATTTTGCTGCGATCGCCTGGGAATGCGCTGAGATTGCTCAGCCTGTACTGCCTTTTTGCCCAATGCTTTGAGGAGGAGCGCTCGCTTCTGGGGCGAGAGGTTTTTTAGTCGTTCTGAACGATTAGTAGACATGATGATTCACCTCCTCGCAGTGGTCGCTGTTTGTGATAGTTAAGGAAAGCTTTGCTGCTATTTTTAGCTGGTCGTTTAAAACAAAGTTAATATCTGCTTCAGTGGTGAGGGGGTTGGCAAGAACGACTCGAAAAGCAACAATGGGAATGGTTTTGCCATAACAAGTGTTTTGCACGGTTGTTCGCGATACGAAGGTGTGACCGGCTTGCCGCTGGGCCTCCTGAAGGCGCTCGTTAAATTGATTAATGAAGTGGTTGTCTGCTTCGGTTAGTTGTTTTTTGGCTGCTTTTTCCCTGAATGTTTCTGGAATGTAGCGGTATAAAAGAATATTAATTTCTGGTTCTAGCAGCAATTCAAATGCTGGATTTTCCCGAATTAAATTGGCGAAGTGCTGCGTTTTATGGATGCCTGCATCTATCAAAAACTCATAGCCTTGATGACCGATGATATTTAAGGCGGCTTGCAAGAACAAACTCGCACCTGGTCGAGAGCCTTCGAGAGAGCGTTTGCCTAGATCGATGGAGTCTTTTCGCACCGTGTAGGGTGCATTTTTTTCAATAACTTTGGCGGTTTGGGGATTGCGGAATAAAACCAGACCGATTCCCATTGGCAAATACATTTGTTTGTGTCCATCTATGGTGACGGAATCTGCTAGTTCAATGCCTGCGAATTTGTGCCGATGACGTTCGGAAAAAAGCACGGGGCCGCCCCAAGCGGCATCGACATGAAAGTGAGCGTTTGCTTCTTGCGCGATCGCCGCTATTTCTGGAAGCGGATCGATACTTCCCGAATCGGTGCTGCCTGCAATACCGATAATTGCCAGAATGTGCAGATTGCGATCGCGACATTCGGCTACAGTTTGGCGCAGCGCTGCCAAATCCATGCGGTGATTGGCATCGGTGGGGATTTTTAGGAGATTGCGATCGCCAATGCCTAATAAACCGGCAGCTTTTTCAAAAGAATAGTGCATCAAATTGGAGCCGATTATCACCATTCCCTTGTAGCCGTAAAACTCTAAAGCTGCGTACAAGCCTTCTTTTTCAATGCCACCAAAGTTATTTTTTGGCCCTAAAGAAGCGTTGCGAGCGCACCACATGGCTGTGATATTAGCTAGGGTGCCGCCCGTTGTCATGATACCGAGCGTGCTCTCATTTTTTTGAATGTGCTGGTTATAAAAATCCTCAGAAAAATCGTAAATTAATCGGTGCATCATTGCCAAAGTCTGGCGCTCGCAGGGGCTTAAAACTTTGGCAGTTTCCATCTTGACTAAATTTTGATTCATCGCGGTTACAAGCTTCGCGATCGGGCGCACAAAATAGGGAAGTGCGCTCGTCATGTGACCGATATATCGGGGGGAAGATGTGTGAATGGAATGGGCAACGAGGGTTTGGGTCAAATCATCGATATAATTCCCAACATCTGTAGGAAGGGCGGGAATTTTGTTTTCCCTAAACTCCTGAATAATTAACTCTAAGTCAATATCTGTACTAGCGGTTTTTGCGTACAAAAAGTCTTGAACAAGGCCAGAAATTCGCTCCTCCATTGCTTCTTCTGCCAAAAATGACTTTTCTGAGGCACTGAATAGCTCCATTAACTTTTCTTCAAGTGGGGTAACAGAGGCTTTTAATTGCTCCATTACGTCTTGAGATTTTTTGGCTTTTACTGTTAGTTTATTCATGCGAATTTATCCTGTTATATCAAATCCGTTAGCATCGGAATTATTCATCTCTCTCTTCCCTTTCTCTGTATCCTCTGTGTCCTCTGCGGTTTAATCATTCCGATACAACCGGAATGGATATTAAATGGGATTTTTAAATCTCCCATTCCCCACCGAACCCTTAAGGAGCAAAGGGCTTTTTGTGTTTTTTTAGCCACCCGATGTTTACTCAGCCACCATCACAGTTTGTGCTGACTCTCCATCACTCTTTTCTAAGAGATCGAGCAATTTATCTATCTGGTTAGCATCGGCGTTTGCCAGAATTTCTTCCTCGATTTGTTCAGCTAAATTCTGAATGGTGGGATCGGCAAAAAAATCGCACATCGCTAACTCTACCCCAAAGGACGATCGCACTCGCGATATTAACTGTGTTGCCATCAGAGAGTGACCGCCGAGGTCAAAAAAGTTTTGGTTAGTTCCTACTTTTTCTAGCCCTAAAAGAGCAGTCCAAATCTCAGCAATTTCTTCCTCTGTGGGCGTTTGTGGCTCAGTGAAGGCTGTTTCATCAGAAACGTAATCGCACCTTTGAGATAAGGCGAGGCGGTCAATTTTTCCGTTGGGCGTTAGTGGCAGCGCATCTAATAGCACAAAAGCTGAAGGCACCATGTAATCGGGCAGTTTGCGCTTCAAGAATGAACGCAGTTCCGAAATAAGTTCTGGGTGCTGATTTCTGAACCCTGAGTTAGGAACTAGGTAAGCGACTAGGCGTTGATTGCCTGGTTCATTTTCTTGAAGCAAAACAGCAGCGGTGGACACAGAAGAATGTTGAGAAAGTGCTGCCTCTATTTCTCCGAGTTCGATGCGGAAACCGCGAATTTTTACTTGGCAATCGCCACGGCCCAGAAATTCTATATTACCATCGGGCAGGTAACAACCGATATCGCCTGTTTTGAACAAAACTTTTTGATGAGAATTACCGAGAAAATCTAATTTGTCTTGCCCAAACGGGTGAGGAATGAATTTTTCCGAGGTTAAGTCGGGGCGGTTTAAGTAGCCCTTTGCTAATCCATCGCCGCCGACGTAAATCTCGCCGGGAATTCCTATGGGAACGGGTTGCAAATTGCGATCGAGCAGGTAAATTTGCGTGTTGGCGATCGGGCGACCGATTGGAACTTTCTCGACACAGTGAGTTGCATCGTACCACGTCACGTCCGCAGCTACTTCAGAAGAGCCATAAAGATTGATTAATACCCGCTGGGGCATCTGCTCTCGAAATTGCTGGCAAAGTTCCAGCGGCAGAGTTTCTCCGCTGCAAATCCAATATTTTAATTGAGGCAAACGCCTGTCTAAATCAGGGAAGGAATCTAAGATAGCGCGCAACAAAGAAGGAACCAGCACCAGTCGCGTTACATTTTGCTTTGATAAGGTTTGAAGGAATTGGTTAATATCTTTGACGGATCGATCGCGAATAATGACAGTGGGCAACCCATGCAGCAAAGGAGCAAAGATTTCCCAAACCGAATCGACAAAATTTAAGGACGTTTTTTGACAGCAAATATCTGCTTCGATAAAAGGGTAGGGGTTCCAAAAACAGCGATTGACTGTGCCTCGGTGGGTGCCGAGTACGCCTTTGGGAGTGCCTGTCGAGCCGGAAGTGTAGAGGACGTAAGCGAGGTTTTCGGCTGGCACTTTAACAGCGGGGTTGCGATCGCTCTCGCGGGAAATTTCCTGCCATTCGGCGTCGATACAGACGACTTTAGCGCTGTGTTCGGGGAGGGTTTCTAGGAGGTTTTTTTGAGTCAAAAGCACCGGAACTTTTGCGTCGGCCAGCATGAAGGATCGGCGTTCTTGGGGATAAGCAGGATCGATAGGAACGTAAGCGGCACCGACTTTTAAAATGCCCAAAATAGCCACCAGCACCGACAGCGATCGCTCTAAGCAAATTCCCACCAAAACTTCGGGTTTTACACCTAGAGATTGCAGGTAATGCGCGATTTGGTTGGCTTTGGCATTCAATTGGCGGTAAGTCAATTGTTCATTGTCGCAAATTGCAGCCACTGCATCTGGGGTTCGCTCTGTTTGCGCTGCAAATAATTCGTGAATTGAGGAATTTTTGGGGTAATCCGCTTGGGTATCGTTCCACTGGACAAGTAATTGCTGGCGTTCGGCGGCGCTCAATAGGGGCAATTCTGACAGTTTCCGCTCAGGATTGGCAGTCATTTCCTCTAGTAAAGTTTGCAGGTGTCCGAGCATTCGCGCTATCGCAGCGTCTTCAAAGCAGCTACGATCGAAAATTATTTTCAGCGTCAATTCCGCACCGGGCATCGCCATCACCGTTAGAGGATAATTCGTTGTTTCCAAAGAGCGAATATTCTCTACTTTTAAGTTTTGAATCTTCTCCTGCAAAGAAGCATCCGAAGGATAATTTTCAAAAACGACCAAACTCTCAAATAGAGGCAAACTCCGAGGAACTTCGCTCCACCCCTGCACCTCAACGAGGGGGCTGTACTCATACTGCCGCGCCTCAACTTGTTGCGCTTGGAGTTGTTTCAAGCAGGATAAAATAGAATCCTGTGGGTCAATTTTTACGCGCACTGGCAGAGGATTTACGAACAGCCCCACTACCGATTCAGCACCCATTAACTCTGGGGGTCGCCCGGATACAACCGTACCAAAAACCACATCTTCCTCGCCGCTGTATCGGCTCAAAAGTAGCGCCCAAGCTGCCTGTACGAGGGTATTTAATGTTAGCTGATGCTGCCGCGCGGCAGATTGCAGTGCGGCGGTGGCTGTTGCAGAAAATATCACCTGCTGTTCGCCACTACTTTCTAAACGGTTTCCCGCGACAATATTGCCCCGGCCGATCGCAGTTGGAGCTGCAAAACCTTTGAGAGTTTGCCGCCAAAATGACTCAGCCGCAGATAAATCTTGCTGGTGCAGCCACGCGATGTAATCCCGATAAGCGCGAGGGCGTTTGAGGTGCAATTCCTCGCCCTGGGAGAATGCTTGATAAAATGCAAAAACTTCCTCAAGAACGATCGCCAGCGACCACCCATCTAAAACTAAGTGGTGGTGGCTCAAAATAAACTGAAAAGTATCTGTTTCTAACTGCGCCAGTGCAATGCGAATTAAGGGAGCTGATGTCAAGTCAAAGCCCTGCTCTTGATCGGCTTTTAGGAACGTTTCTAGCTGCTGTTGTTGTGCGGAGGCAGAGAGCGATCGCCAGTCCATCTGCTGCCAAGATAATGCAGCCTGCTTACGCACCGCTTGCACGGGTTCTTTCAACTTTTCCCACACGAAACAAGTCCGCAAAATGGGATGTCGCTCTACAACTTTTTGCCAACTATTTCTCAACGCAGAAACATTGAGATCGCCGCGCAAGACGCACAGCAGTTGCCCGAAATATACGCCCGATTCTGGCTGGTAAAGCGAATGAAAGAGAATGCCCTGCTGCGCTGGGGAGAGGGGATAAAAATCTTCGATATTGCCATTTATCATATTAAAGCTCTCCCAAAATTGCGGTAATGTTGTCTAAATCGTCCTGGCCCCACTGACTCCACTTAAACTCTGCAAAGTCAGAAGGAGTGCAGCCGCCGGCGTCGGGGGACTGACAGTATTGAATTAGCGATCGCAGCGATTCTATAAAGCCCGTTGCCAAATTTTCAATGCTTTCTCGTCGGTGAATGTTTTCGCTGTACGTCCAATCTAATTGCAGCTTGCTGCTGGCAATAAATCCGTTAATTTCCAGCAGATAACGCCGATTTCCGCGCGGGCTGCGGATCGGGCCACTAGGCTCGGAGGACAGCATCAATAAAGAAGATTTCGGCAGCACTTGGTCAAACTGTCCGAGATAGTTAAAGCTTACCTCAGCTTGCGGCAAATTGTGCAAATTTTTAGCATTTTCGGGGTTTAAATATCCTAGGACACCGCAGCCAACACCGCGATTTGGCACTGCGCGTAATTGCTCTTTCACTGATTTGATGGCCGCCCCTAGATCGGAATGTTTTTCTAAATTTAACAGGACGGGAAAAACTGCTGTGAACCAGCCGATTGTGCGCGACAAATCTACTCCTTCAAATATATCTTCGCGCCCGTGACCTTCTAAGTCAAGTAAAAGTGAGTTATTGCCAGTCCAGCGTTCAAATGCTTGACCTAAAGCAGTTAGCAATACATCATTAATTTGAGTGCGGTAAGCGGCAGGTACTTCTTGTAAGAGCAGTTTTGTTTCTTCAACACTCAAAGCAACGGATACTGTCTTTTCCGATGCAACTAAATTAGCTGCTGTGGGGAAATCCACCGGCAAGCGAGAAGTTGGTTGGTGAGAAAGGGCGAACCAGTAATCGAACTCTTCCTGCAATTCGGGCGATCGCGCCCACTCATGCAAGCGTTCTGCCCACTGCTTAAATGAGGTTGTTTTGGGCGGTAGCGCGACTGTTTCGTCGCGGCTAATCTGCCCATAAGCTGTCTGGAAATCCTCAATTAAAATTCGCCACGAAACCCCATCAACCGCTAAGTGATGAATGACCAATAACAAGCGATTTGGCTGATGTTTGCCCAAGTCAAATAGGGCAGCGCGAAGTAATGGCCCCTCTGACAAATTCAAACTAACTTGCAACTGAGTGGCGGCGGTTTGGAAAGCGGCTTCTCGCTCCTGTGGAGGTAGCGACGACAAATCAATGCAGGTAAACGGAGCAACTTCGTCGGGATTGGCGATATGCTGCAGCCAGCCAGATTCTCCTTGCACAAAACGCAGGCGCAGCGCGTCGTGGTGCTTCAGCAATTCTTGCAAAACTGACTCAATTAATACAGGTTCGAGAGGTTGCCGCAACTCTAAAAGCACCGCCTGATTCCAGTGGTGTGGATCGGAGAGATTTTGCTCAAAAAACCAGTGCTGAATCGGCGTCAGAGGAACGTCGCCAATGATTAATCCCTGTTCCGATTTTTGGGTCTGATCTATATCGGCGACGGCTGCTAACTGTGCAATGGTTTGGTGTTGAAACAGTTGTTTAGGAGTGAGCCGCAACCCGGCTTGATTGGCTTTAGAAATGACTTGAATGCTGAGGATAGAATCGCCGCCCAATTCAAAGAAATTGTCGTCAATTCCCACTTGTTCTAACCCCAATACTTGCGCCCAAATTTCTGCCAGGATTTTCTCAATAGCTGTGCGAGGCGCGGCGAATGCCTCTTCGAGTTCAGGACGATCGCGATCGGGTGCGGGAAGCGCTTTGCGATCGACTTTACCGTTGTTTGTTAAAGGCAGCGATTCCAGCGTCACGAAAGCAGCAGGCACCATGTATTCCGGCAATTTTTCTTTCAGAAAGCAGCGCAGTTCGTGAATCAGTATTGAATGCTTATTTTGTGCGGCTGAGTTAGCAATGATATAAGCTACCAAGCGCTTATCGCCCGGTACATCTTCTCGCACTACAACCACAGCCTGGGCGACATCTGGATGCTGTCCTAGTGCTGCTTCAATTTCTCCTAATTCGATGCGGAAACCGCGCACTTTTACTTGGTGGTCAATTCGTCCCAAGTATTCAATATCGCCATTTGGCAGATAGCGAGCTAAGTCTCCCGATTTGTACAACCGCGCTTTCAAACTGTCATTAAATGGGTTTGAAATAAACCGATCGCCCGTTAATTCTGGCTGATTGAGATAGCCCCGCGCGACGCCAGCACCACCAACGTAAATTTCCCCAGGAATGCCGATGGGAACGGGTTGGGAGTTGCGATCGAGCAGGTAAACTTGCAAGTCAGGAATTGAACGGCCAATAAGGCTGGCATTTTTACTTAAATCAGCGGCAGTCAGGGGCCGATACGTGACGTGGACAGTTGTTTCTGTAATGCCATACATATTGACAAGTTGGGGGTGCCGATCGCCGTGCCGATCGAACCAAGGTTTTAAGCTTTGCAAGTCTAAAGCTTCCCCGCCAAAAATTACTAAGCGCAGGCTTAAATTGTCGCCAATTCCGACAGATTCTTCTGTGTTTATCAACTGGTAAAATGCAGAAGGAGTCTGGTTGAGAACTGTGACTCGTTCTTTGCATAGCAAGCTGTAAAATTCTTGGGGCGATCGGCTGACTGAATAAGGCACGATCGCGAGTCGCCCGCCGTAGAGTAAAGCGCCCCAAATTTCCCAGACTGAGAAGTCAAAGGCATAAGAGTGAAACAGCGTCCATACATCTTGCTCGTTGAAGTTGTACCACGACTGGGTAGCAGCAAACAGGCGGACGACGTTTGAGTGAGGAACTAAAACGCCTTTGGGGATGCCTGTTGAGCCAGAAGTGTAGATGATATAGGCGAGATTTTCGGCAGTGGTGTCGCTGGCGGGATTTTCTTTGCTGTTTTGGGAGAAAGCACTTTGATCCGCATCGAGGCAAAGGATTTTGGCGCTGCATTTGGGAAGGGTTTGCAACAACTTTTTCTCAGTCAGCAGTACCTTTACTTGTGCGTCTTCGAGTATAAAAGCAAGGCGATCGCGCGGGTAGGCTGGATCGAGCGGAACGTAAGCGCCCCCGGCTTTGAGAATGCCGAGAATGCCGACGATCGTATCAAGCGATCGCTCGACACAAATTCCCACCAAAACTTCTGGTTTAATGCCGAGTTGTTGCAGGTAATGCGCGAGTTCGTTGGCTCGTTCATTCAGCTCGCGGTAGGTGAGTTTTTGGTCTTCAAATACGACTGCAATGGCATCGGGAGTTCGCTCGACCTGCGCTTCAAATAATTGATGAATGCAGCGATCGCTCGAATAATCGGCGCGGGTGTCATTCCACTCTACCAACAACTGATGCCGCTCTTTTTCCCCCAGCAACGGTAGCTCTTCAATCGGCCGCTCTGGGTTGGCAGCTATGCCCTCCAGCAACGTCAGAAAATGCCCCGCCATCCGCCTAATAGTGACCGCATCAAATAAATCTGTGCTGTATTCAAACTGACCGCTAATTTCTTCCTGCTTTTCTTCTAAATGCAGCGTTAAATCAACTTTTGCTGTCTGATTGTCAACATCTAAAAGAGTGAGATTGAGTCCGGCTATTGATTCTGCAGCAACAGGTGCAGTTTGCAAAACAAAAGCAACTTGGAACAGTGGATTGTAGCTCAAATTGCGCTCGGGTTGCAACTCTTCAACCAGTTTCTCAAACGGCAAATCCTGGTGAGCGTAAGCTTCTAAACTCACCTCCCGAATGCGATCGAGCAACTGCCGAAAAGTGAGAACACCTGACAAATCAGTTCGCAATACCAAAGTATTGACAAAAAACCCGATTAGCCCTTGAATTTCCGCTCGGTTGCGGTTGGCAATGGGAGAGCCAACGGGGATATCTGCCTGTCCTGTATAGCGATAGAGCAACGTTTTAAAGGCTGCTAGCAGTGTCATAAACAGGGTGACATTTTCCTGGCGGCTGAGCTTTTTGAGGGCTGACCTTAGCGTTTTGGGGATGAGGAATGATTCTTTTGCGCCCCGATAGGTTTGCACCGGGGGACGGGGGCGATCGGCTGGCAATTCCAGCAAGGGGGGAAGGCCACTAAGCTGCTTTTTCCAGTAGTTAAGTTGAGTTTGCAAGCGTGAAGCGAAGCTATCCCGCAGGGAATCGCCCGCCAGCCATTCCCGCTGCCAAATAGCAAAATCGGCGTACTGGATGGAAAGTTCGGGAAGTGGGGATGGTTTGCCAATCAAAAACGCTTCGTAAAGTGCTGCTAATTCTTGCAGAAAGACTCCGATTGACCAGCCATCAAAAATAATGTGGTGTAGCGTCAGCAGCAAGACATATTCCTCAGCATCTAACTGTAGCAAACTAGCTCGCAACAGCGGCCCTTTGGTTAAGTCAAAAGGTTTGCTAGCTTCTTCTGCAGCCAGTTGTTTTACTTTTTCTTCTCGCTCTGTTTCCGCCAATTGTTGCAGGTCTAAAACTTGCAGGCCGAAATTAAATTTCTCACCAACCACCTGCACGGGTTGACCGTCTACAGTGGCAAATGTCGTCCGCAAAGCTTCGTGACGGCGCACAATTTCCTTGAAAGTTCGTTCTAGCACTACTACATTTAGCCTGCCTTTTAGTAACACAGCCGCCGGAAGGTTGTAAAAAGGGTTTCCCGGTTCAAATTGGTCAATAAACCACAGTCTTTGCTGGGCAAAAGAGGTGGGAAATGCAAATACTTCTTCTTCCGCAGTACTTGCTGAGTCGTGAGTATCTGTTAGAGTTTTTTCGGAAAAATGCACCGTCATTGGATTAGTAACTGGTAATGGGCATTGGGCATTGGGCATTGGGCATTGGGCATTGGGCATTGGGCATTGGGCATTGGGCATGGGGCATTGGGCATTGGGCATTGGGCATTGGGCATAAGCTGTTCTGCATTTAAATTGTCTGTCAAAAAACAATCTAACTCTTGTGGGGTGGGCGTCCCGCCCGCCCTGAATATGCAATTTAAAGGCGCGACAGCTTAGGATTTGCCCCATACCTCACCACGCTTGAGAACCGCTATATCGATTCCGGTTGCACCGTCCGTGCTTGTTGACTGTTAACTAATGACTAATGACTAATGACTAATGACTAATGACTAATGACTAATGACTAATGACTACTGACTACTGACTACTGACTAATGACTAATGACTGATTTGATATCATTTCGCCGCAGCCGGAATTGATATTATTAGACATCTCCCATAATTATTGTCGAACAGGCATCGTGCCTGTTCAAAACCTGCTTTTTTGGAGATGTTTATTAGTTATTTGTTATATCAAATCCGCCCTTCATCGTCCTGTATTCATCTCTCTGTTCTCTGACTCTGCGTTCTCTGCGTTCTCTGCGGTTTAATCATTCCAATGCAACCGGAATTGAGATTATTTCTTAACGGAATTATGGAAGCGCTTTCATAGCGAAGGACGCGAAGCAATAGCAAACAATAATTGTATATACAGCAGTTCTCAATAAAGTCAGGTATGCCCTATGCCCTATGCCCTATGCCCTATGCCCTATGCCCGCTTATCAAGCGTACACCTCATGTTACTGAGAAAGGCTATAGTTAGTAAAATGTGACCGATATCTGTCAGCATAGAAATAGATAGTTCGATCGCAAAGAGGCCACCGTGCAACCCGTAGACTTTACAACTTTAACCGCAGCTTGCAGCGAACTGCGAGCCCAATGGCTGCCAGCGCGCTTAGAACAAGTCTACCAGCGCGATCGATTCACCGTGTCCCTAGCCCTCCGCACCATGAAAGGGCGCGGCTGGATTGACCTTTCCTGGCATCCTGTCGCCGCCCGCATCTGCGTCGGCGACCCCCCGCCCCGCATTCCCGACACCTTCACCTTCAGCGAACAACTGCGGCACCAACTCAGCGGTTTAGCCTTAGTTTCCATCGCCCCCGTTTCATCCTGGGAAAGAGTCATCGACTTGCAATTCGCCAAACGCCCCGGAGAACCAGCCCTCTGGCACTTGTACGCCGAAATCATGGGCAAGTACAGCAACGTCATCCTCACCGCCCAAGACAACCTCGTTGTCACCTGCGCCCACCAAGTCAGCGCCAAACAGTCCACCGTCCGTCCCATCCAAACCGGTCAACCCTACGAAATGCCCCCGTCTTTGACCGATGCAGTGCCTAGTCTGAGCGAATCTCAAAACCGCTGGCAATCACGAATTAGCCTGGTTCCTGGACAATTAAAGGGCAATCTGTTGAAGAATTACCGAGGGATGAGTAAAGCCTTAGTTTTGTCAATGATTCGATCGGCTTCTTTAGACCCCGAACAATCCACCGACAGCCTCAATCCCGACCAATGGCAGCAACTATTCCAGCGCTGGCTATACTGGCTGCAATGCCTAGAAAACTCCAAATTTCACCCAAGTTTTACCCCCGAAGGCTACACCGTCATCGATTGGCCGACACCAGAAAATCACAATGTAGGGGCGGTGCCCCCGTGCCCGCCCTCTGATTCTTCCATCTCTTCCGTTCAAGAATTACTTAACAGCTACTACACAGGCCAAATCAATCAAGAAGTATTCGCGCAACTGCGGCATCAGCTTACCCAAAAACTCAACAACGTCCTGGCAAAACTGCGCCTCAAAGCCAACACATTTAAAGAACGCTTGCAGCAATCCGCAGACGCAGACACCCACAAATCCCAAGCCGACTTGCTGATGGCAAATTTGCAGCATTGGGAACCGGGAATGAAATCAATTTCTCTCCCCGACTTTGAAACCGAGAAACCAGTTATCATTTCTCTAAACCCGGAAAAAAACGCTGTTCAAAACGCTCAAGCAATCTACAAAAAACACCAAAAACTTAAAAGAGCTCGCATTGCAGTAGAACCATTGTTAGCCGCCGTACAGGAAGAAATCGACTATTTAGAACAAGTTGAAGTCGCACTTTCAGTATTGGAAACCTACCGCAACACCCAAGATTTGCAAACCCTCGCCGAAATCCGCGAAGAACTGATCCAGCAAAAATATCTAGACGTACCAGATTACCGCAGTACCGACAAAAATGCTGCGATCGAATTTCACCGCTACCAAACCCCCAGCGGCTTTGAATTATTAATCGGGCGCAACAATCGCCAAAACGACCAACTCACTTTTCGCACCGCCAACGACTACGACTTGTGGTTCCACACCCTAGAGATTCCCGGAAGCCACGCTTTGCTGCGTCTCAAACCCGGTACTGTGGCTGAAGAAACCGATTTGCAATTTGCCGCCGACATGACTGCTTATTACAGTCGCGCCCGCCACAGCGAACAAGTCCCCGTGGTTTATACAGAACCGAAATATGTATACAAGCCGAAAGGTGCTAAACCTGGTATGGTTGTATACAAGCAGGAGCGAATTGTCTGGGGCAGACCGCAGCAAGCTCCGGCATAGTTTATATAAAGTGAGTAAAAGGGGTGATCGGCAATCTCAACCTCGTTTTTACCCAAAATAAACGGTTTGCCACCGATAAACCTACGCAGGAACCGGGTTTTTGAACCCAGGCTTAATTATACAAAGTTACATAAAGGGCGATCGTCCTAAAAATAAAAATCCGTCTGTAATGTAAAGTTTTATTACAGAAAATTAAATTTTGTTGTTATAATACCCCTTAACTACCAGCCGGGAAGTCCCTCGGTATATTTAGAGGGGATTAATCTGAGCGCGGCGCGAAGTACCCCGTTGGGAATTACGCCCGCGTGATGGAAAGAAGCGTCGGGTGTAGGTACCCAAAGCGACAATTATTCTTTTATACCCCTTGATGATCGGGAAATACTCTGATACTGTATTAGCAAGTGGGGGTGGAACTACCTCACTATAAAAAGCCTTTGAAAAAAAGGAAAAAGAAGCCTGCGGTCTAACTGTACTCAGTTGACCGTCAGGTTTGTTCACGAGAGATGATATTTGTTTGAGAACCCTTTGCAAAGAAACGTGCAACTTGGGTTTCCTCACTGTGAGAAAAACACTGTGGGAACACAACGGATTTAACTATTTGTGCAGACCAGCTTTAGCTAAAGCTGGTCGTTTCTGTTGAAACCTTAAACCCAAGCCCCCACCGATTTTAGATTGGCGATTTTAGAATTTAGATTAAAACTGCCAATCTAAAATCTAAAATCTAAAATCTAAAATCCCCAAGGCCCGCTCCTAGAAAGTAAACGTCGTTCTGACAACCCCAATCACCAAATCAGAATTATTCTTATTGTGGTCAGGAGCAGTCAGCCAAATCAGACCAGGAGTGATAGAAATATTATCGCTCAACTTAAACTGATAGAAACCTTCAACGTGCAGCGAAGTATCCTTATCTTCCGGCAAAGTCCGATTAGTAGAACTCGTTACCCGCGGCTCCATACCTACCAAAATCCCCGCCACATTTCCTTCTTTCAACAAATCGGGAAAAGCCAAAGTAACTGCCCAGTTCCAGACTTTTTGATCCCCCCGCTGCACAGAACCCGTAGGAGTAGCCAAGTTGGATAAAATGCGCTGGTTGGTGTAACCCGCCCAACCGCCAATTGCAAATCTCCGATTCAACTGCCACGAAGCTTGCGCGCCGTAGGAATTGCTAGAAATCGGGAGAGTGGTATCGCTGTCGAACCCGAAGGAACCGAGACGCTGCGGAAAATTAGAAGCATTGCTGCCGGTATTGGTAATTAAGTTGTAGGAATTAACGTAAGTTAAACCTAAAGCCATGCTGTCGCTCGGTTTGAAAGTCAACTGAGCCAAAGCGCCGTAAGAGCCGTTAAACAAACCATTTCCCCGTGTCGGGTTCGCAGCGTCGCCGGCCAAATATCCCAAACTCAGCTCTAATTTTTCCCCAAACTCATGCCGCAGAGCGATGCCAGAACCACCAAGCAAATAGTAAACTGGGTTGCGAGTACCGAAGTTAGAAAGAGCACCGTAGCTGCCGTCTCCGTCAAAGTAAGGGTTGACAGTGTTAACAAAATCATCAGCAGCGCCGGCATTAGCTTCGAGAATTACAGTCGTTCTGTTCCCTATAGGGAATTGGTAAAGCAGCGCATCTAAAGCTACTATATTGTTAGCCTCCCCAAAAGGCCCGACATTAAACCGCAATTCCCCTTCAGCAGTTTTGGTATTTTCCGTAGAAAACGCACCCAAATTTAAAACTTGCAATCGAGTTCTCAGCAAATCTTCTCCTGAGAAACTCGTGTCGAAATTGATACGAACCCTGCTGCCAAAAGCCGTCGCTTTATCGGCTTCGTTACCTTCAGCATCCTCTCCCCTGGCGATACCCGCCAAACCAAATATCACTTCGCCGTTGAGTTTAGTCGTAGTTGAAAACTGATTTGCTTCTAATTCAGATGCGCGCGCTTCCAAAGCATCGACGCGGCCACGCAAAGTTGCCAATTCCGCCGCAAATTCTTCTTGCAACCTTTGCACAGAAGCCAAATCTTCTCGCGTCGCCAGACTTCTGGAACCGCCTTGAATCAGCTCGCTAACTTTATCCAAACACGCATTTAAACCTGCGGCAAACTCGTAGCGAGTCATCGCCCGGTTGCCGCGAAAAGTGCCGTCAGGATAGCCAGCTATACACCCGTAGCGCTCTACTAGAGACTGCAAAGCTTGGAACGCCCAATCTGTGGGCCGAACGTCGGAAAGTTGCGACACAGATGTTACTTGGCCGGCCGCATTTTCGCTGCTACTGCCTTCTGTGGTGTATTCCTTGATTTGTTCTAAAACATTTGACTGTGCTGGAGGTTGGGCAATTGAATCAGTCGATTGGGAAATCTGATCGGGTTGTGCGGGGGATTTTTCCGCGCTTAAATTAGTCGGTGTAGCGGCGGGTTGCGTTTCGCTTAAGTTTGCGGGCGCGACTGCGGGAATTTGCTCCGCGACAGGTTGTTCAACACTTAAGTTTGCGGGCGCGACTGCGGGTTTGGTTTCGCCTAAATCTGCTGCTGCAACTTCCGGTGCTTTTGCTGGTTCGGCAACTGGGACGATCAAATCGTTAGTGAAGCCCTCGTAGAGGTTCGCACTTTCTTTCTCAATAGTTTCAACAGTCGATTTGCTCGCTAGCGACGCTGGTTCGACTGTCTCAGGCTTTGCCGTCTCAGACTTTGCCGCCTCGGTTGCAGCACCTGCTAATTGCAATTGATTCGCTTGATCTGTGGCGGCAATTTCTCCAGGTTGCTCTGCTGCTAGCGCCGTCGAAGATACGACTAAACTTGCTGCCAATACAGCGGGACTAACTAGAAGTCCCTTCCACAAAAATTTGGACATTTTTTCCTTACACCACATTGAGCCGATCGCCGATTCCGAAGATTTAGGCGCCCGCAAATCACCTTCAGTATTCCGCCTAATAGTATTTCTTGTCAACAATTGGGGAAATCACTGCCGAAGAGTGCAGTTTTGCTGTGGCTGATTTCACAAAAACCCCGTTTATTCCCAAAATCCTTGGTTTGACTCACCGAAGAGCACCATTCTCAAGAACAGGCTTTTCGGCCTGTTCCACAAGAAAATTCACTCTTTGTGGAACAGGCCGAAAAGCCTGTTCCTAAACAAGTAATTGAGAATGGCGCAACATCTCAGTTTGAAGATACCTACCTAGAAACCTGGTTGATGGCCCGATATGGCGTAAGTGATCCCTCAGTAAGATTAATATTGACAGAACTGGCGCTAACAAATCGTTTGATCGGCTACAAATACAAGTGAAAAAACTCAAATACGCCCTAGTTCACGAATGGTTGACGCCCTTAGCTACTGGCGGTTCAGAACTCGTAGTACAGGAAATCCTCAAACACGTAGACGAGGCAGATGTCTATGCCCTCATCGACTTTGAATCGGCCAATCCCGAAAGCTATCTTTTCGGGCGACAGATTGGCACAACATTTTTGCAGCACTTTCCCAAGGCCCGCAGTGGCGTCCAAAAATATTTGCCATTTCTGCCGATCGCGATCGAACAACTAGATCTGCGAGAATACGACATCATCCTCTCCTCATCCCATGCCGTCGCCAAAGGCATCCTCAGCAGTCCCCAGCAAATGCACGTCTGCTACTGCCACACGCCCATGCGCTACGCTTGGGACTTAACTTTTGACTATTTGCGTAGCAGCAAAGCCGGACGGGGCATCCAGGGTCTGCTGACGCGATATTTGTTGCATCGA
This sequence comes from Microcoleus sp. D2_18a_B4, assembly GCF_036702475.1. Classification (NCBI taxonomy): domain Bacteria; kingdom Bacillati; phylum Cyanobacteriota; class Cyanophyceae; order Oscillatoriales; family Microcoleaceae; genus Microcoleus; species Microcoleus sp. D2_18a_B4. The sequence continues at coordinate 9,640 of NZ_JAUBTL010000010.1, read as the reverse complement.
CTGCGGCAGTGGGACGTAATTTCCGCCAATCGCGTTGATTATTTCATCGCTAACTCTCAACACACTGCGCGCCGAATTTGGCGGTGCTATCGGCGGCGGGCCCAGGTGATTTATCCGCCGGTAAATATCGAGCGATTTTCCTTGATGCGGCAAAAACAAGACTTTTACGTCACAGTTTGTCGGTTGGTAAGTTACAAAAACGTAAGTGCGATCGTCCAAGCATTCAATCAACTAGGGCATACTCTAATTGTTATCGGCACCGGGCCAGAATTAGAAATGATTCGGCTTCTCGCCAAACCCAACGTGCAAGTGCTCGGCTGGCAGCCCGCCTCCATCGTTGAAAAGTACATGGCAGAGGCGAAAGCCTTTGTCTATGCAGCTTGCGAAGATTTTGGCATAGCTTTGGTAGAGGCTCAAGCTTGCGGAACACCGGTAATTTCCTATGCAGCAGGGGGCGCTTTGGAGACAGTGCTCGACATTCGCCAACACCCAGAGACAGGGACTGGTTTATTTTTTTCCTCCCAAAGCGCAGCCGCATTAGTCGAAGCTGTCGAGGAATTTGAGCAGTTGCAAGGCAAATTTGAGCCAGAAATCAGCAGGTTGCGCGCTGAACAGTTTGCCCCCGATGTCTTTGGGCAGCGCTATCTAGCTTTTGTGGAACGCTGCTATCAGGAATTTCAATCCCGTGATTTTACCCAGTCTGGGGCTTGAGGGTGCCAGAACCCGATAGCCGGACAATCTTCCTTCTGCCTTTGTATAAGTGCCTTCAGAAGACCTCTGCATCGGTGCCTTGTGCCTTCTTCCTGGTGCGTTGAGAAGCCCTCTTCCTTCTTCCTTCTGCCTTTTGAAGCCTTCTGAATGCAGAAAATTGAGTATTGGCAACATAATTGAGAGAACAAAGCGTCTTGAGGCTTTATGATCAGGACTGTGTGTGGTGTGAAGTGAAGGAGTAAGATGACTGCCGACAGCCAACTAATCTCCGGCAAGGTAATTCGAGCGATCGCAAGACGCGGTTTTGGGTCTGTCCTGCAAGGAGATAGACGCATAAGTCGTTCTCTACAGAGCCTCGACGGAGAACTTTTCAAGCGGTTATTTGACATCCTGTTTTCCTTATCGGTTCTGATCCTGTTTGCTCCGGTTTACCTGCTTTTGGCTTTCTTAATCGCCTTAAGCTCGCCCGGTCCTATTTTTTACGTACAGGAACGAGTAGGCAAAAACCGTAAAAGGTTTTATTGCCTGAAATTCAGAACGATGGTGGAAAATGCGGACGATATATTGCTGGAAATCATGGAAAATTCTCCGCATTTGCGTCAAGAGTTTGAGGACAATTTCAAGCTGAAACAAGACCCTCGAATTACCTGGATTGGAAGATTTTTACGAATGACCAGTTTAGACGAGTTTCCCCAGTTTTGGAATGTTTTAAAAGGAGATATGAGCGTCGTCGGGCCGAGACCTTTAGTTGAAGAAGAACTGCCGAGATACGGCAATCACATCAACAAAATTCTCACCATAAGACCTGGAATTACAGGCTTGTGGCAAGTGTCCGGTCGCAACGACATTCCCTATCCCCGCCGAGTCCAAATCGACCTCTATTACGCAAATGACAAAAACCTTTGGATGGATATGTGGATTGTTTTCAAAACAATTGGAGTTGTGATTTTTCCAAAAAATAACGGCGCATATTAATTTTTGTCCGCAGTCAGCAATCGGTAGTTAGTTTTATTTGTTACTGACCACTGATGCTGACTACTGACAGCAAGCGACAAACTCTTTGTCAAAACTTAACAGTTCCTGGATGCCGGTCGAATAATTGTGTGCTTAACTAAAGGGGCAAATAGTTAAATAAACCTACCTCTTCTTCATCTAGAAAGATCAGTTCTTCTAGATAGACTACTGTAGGTTTAGGTGTTAAGCTTAACTCTATAACCTTTGGCTTAAGGGGGATAGCCTACTTATCTTGGGATAGCCCACTACCCAACAGCGTAGGAAGTAAACTTCAACTGGCTTTAGGTAACTAAAGTTAAGTTTGAGTAAGTTTTATAAAGCAGTTTGAGAATACGGCCGGCAGGGATCAACAGCCTCTGCCAAAAAATTTATTGTGAATTAACACAGCCTGTCAAAGGAAAATCAGATGACCCAACGTAAGCGAGCGCTAATAACAGGTATTACAGGTCAAGACGGCTCGTACTTGAGCGAATTACTGTTAGAGAAAGGATATGAAGTTCACGGCATTATCCGGCGCAGTTCTAGTTTCAATACCGATCGAATTGACCACATCTATGTCGATCCTCACAGCGAGGGTGCGCGCCTGTTTCTACACTACGGCGACTTGACGGACGGCACCACTCTCCGCCGGATATTGGAAGAAGTTCAGCCGGTAGAAATTTATAACTTAGGCGCTCAATCTCACGTTCGAGTCAGTTTTGACTCGCCGGAATATACGGTGGACACAGTAGGGATGGGAGTATTGCGGCTGCTAGAAGCAATTCGGGACTATCAGCACCGCACCGGCATTGAAGTGCGGTTCTATCAAGCAGGTTCTTCGGAAATGTTTGGTTTGGTACAGGAAGTTCCGCAGAAGGAAACAACTCCTTTTTATCCCAGAAGTCCTTACGCCTGCGCCAAAGTTTACGGACACTGGCAAACAGTAAATTATCGCGAATCTTACGGACTTTTTGCCTGCAACGGCATCTTGTTCAATCACGAATCTCCCCGCCGTGGCGAAACTTTTGTAACTCGCAAAATTACTCGCGCCGTGGCCAGAATAGTCGCCGGCAAGCAGAAAAAGATTTACTTGGGCAATCTCGATGCCAAGCGGGACTGGGGCTATGCTAAAGACTACGTGCGGGCGATGTGGCTGATGCTGCAACAAGACAAGCCTGACGATTATGTCATTGCTACCAACGAGACCCATTCCATTAAGGAATTTCTCGATTTGGCTTTTACTTACGTCAATTTAGATTGGCAAAAATATGTGGAGTTTGACGAACGCTACTTGCGTCCTGCAGAAGTCGAACTATTGATTGGCGATTCGACTAAGGCACGCCAGCAATTAAATTGGGAACCTTCTGTAACTTTTCAGGAGTTAGTACATTTAATGGTAGATGCTGACATGAAAGCTTTAGACGAGCAAGGACGGGGTTCGGGCAACGGATTTGATTAAGTCGCTAAATCAAGCCGTCAGTGCAAACAATTTGTAGGGGTAGGGCCCCGTGTCTACCCCTTTGGCGAAAGGCGCGCCCCGGAGGATTGCCCCTGCAAACACTTCACAACTGATGAGAGGGTTGTTACAGCTATAGCCTTTCTCCGTAACATGAGGTGCTCATAGGGCTCCGTGGGCTCCGTGGGCTCCGTGGGCTCCGTGGGCTCCGTGGGCTCCGTGGGCATAGGACTAGCCCCCATACCTCACCACGCTTGAGAACCGCTATATTAGCGCGATCGGCATTCAAAGAACCCGCTTAATTGCTCCCAAAATTTTCGGAGGTGCGGGCTAATAAAAACATTAAAATGATAGTTGAGGGCTCGCGGCTCATAAATCTAACTTTCGGGTGTGCAATGAGCAAATTGTCCCTATCTGCGGCAGCTAAAACAGATTTGTGGGCAACCTCGTCCTGTAGCTGAAAGCTTTTTTTGCTAAAGCAACAATTTTAGAATTGAAATTGTCGATCGACCTTTATTCAAAATCCCGAGGCTAAAATTATGACCAGCTTGGATTTAAGCAACAAACGCATTCTAGTCACGGGCGGCGCCGGTTTCTTGGGTCGTCAGGTAATCGACCAGCTAGTGAAAGCAGGGGCCGATGCTGATAAAATTTCTGTAACTCGATCGCGCGACTGCGACCTCCGCGTTATGGAAAACTGCAAGCGCGCCGCCGACCAACAAGATATCATCATTCACCTCGCCGCCCACGTCGGTGGCATCGGCTTAAACCTAGTCAAACCCGCTGAATTATTTTACGACAATTTGATGATGGGCGCGCAACTAATCCACGCCGCCTACGAAGCAGGAGTCGAAAAATTTGTCTGCGTCGGCACGATTTGCGCTTATCCCAACTTGACCCCAGTTCCTTTCAAAGAAGACGACCTCTGGAACGGCTATCCAGAGGTAACTAACGCACCTTACGGAGTAGCGAAAAAAGCCTTATTAGTGCAACTGCAATCCTACCGCCAGCAATACGGATTCAACGGTATCTACTTGCTACCAGTAAATCTGTACGGCCCGGAAGATAACTTTGACCCGAAAAGTTCCCACGTTATCCCCGCATTAATTCGCAAAGTCCACGAAGCCCAAGAAAGGGGAGACAAAACACTCCCAGTTTGGGGCGACGGCAGCCCTAGCCGCGAGTTTTTGTATTCCACAGATGCCGCGCGAGGAATTGTGATGGCGGCTCAATCTTACAGTGAATCTGACCCAGTTAATTTGGGAACGAATAGCGAAGTTAAAATTCGCGATTTAGTGGAAACGATTTGCGAATTGATGGGATTTGAGGGAGAAATTGTTTGGGAAACAGACAAACCGAACGGTCAGCCACGTCGCTGTTTGGATACCCAAAGGGCTAAGGAAAAGTTTGGTTTTGTTGCGGAGGTGAAGTTTAAGGAAGGGTTGAAAAATACGATTGAGTGGTATCGAAAACACGCAGCGTAAGTGTGAAAAACCCGGTTTATTGAAGAAACCGGGTTTTTTTAGGAATAATACTAAATGCGGTTGAGAAACCTCATTTATAAGAGTCGGAGGTTGCCACCTATCCTACAGGAACCCGTCCCCCTTCTGGCACTAATAAATTATACAAATTCCGCTGAAAATTCACTGACAATAGTCGGCAGCAGTGCCGTGTCCCTACTGCTGTGTCCTGTATTTCATCCGAGTGAAAACTGCTATAATACAAATACCTCGACTGAAATCATCGAAAACTGAATTTTGGGAAAGCCAATGATTGCCGATCGCACCCACAATTATATCTCACCGGAAGAGTATCTGAAGTTAGAAGAACTCAGTCCGCTCAAACATGAGTATATTCAGGGCGAAGTCTATGCAATGGCAGGTGCAAATGACGCTCATGTAACTGTTACTGTCAACTTAGTTACCTTGTTGAGAAATCATGTTCGGGGTAGGGGCTGTCGTGTTTATATGTCCGACATGAAAGCTAGGATTGAATCTAAGAATATTTACTACTATCCTGACGTGATGGTAACGTGCGACGAACGGGACAAATCATCTCAATCTTTTAAAAAATATCCTTGTTTAATTGTCGAGGTGTTGTCTAATGGTACGGAAGGATTCGATCGGGGCGATAAGTTTGCTGACTATCAAGAATTAGAAACGCTTCAAGAGTATGTGTTAATTAGCCAAAAGCGTGAGCGGGTAGAGTGTTTTCGTCGCAATGCTGAAGGGTTGTGGGTTTTGTATTCCTATACTCAAGGCAGCGAAATTCACTTGGCTAGCGTAGATTTTCGCACAGGTATTGATGCTATTTATGAGGATGTAGTTTTTACTAAGGAAAATTTAGAAGCAGAATTTGATGAACTGCGATCTAGGGGATAAATGGAAAGTGCGATCGCACCTCAGTTAAGGAAGGGCGATCGCACTTGGGGATGAGGGAAAAGAAAGGGCGATCGCCTAGTTAAAACTCAATACGTCGTGTTATTGGGTTTGGGTGGTTTGCCACGAGAACCGCTGGTTTTTTTTACAAACATTCTCCCTGGGTATCCCAAGGAATGTTGGCGAAAAAAACCCTGAGTTTCTCCAGATTTATGATAATCTGTTCAATTCGTTCTTTTGACTGGGTATCAGTTGAAGTAATTTCGTGCAGATGCTTGAGATACTGTTTGCATTTTGCTTCAACTGCGTCGACACCTTTATCAAAGGCTGTGGCTGTCTCTTGCCAATACTGGTCGATTCCTCCTAAGAATTTATCAACAACACCCTGTTTTTTGAATTGTTGGTGAATTTCTTTTGCTAACCGCTTCTGCCAAGCTTCCCCAAAAAAATTCCACACCAAAGAAGCCAGTCCAGCAGCTAAACCGATCCCTAGAACTATTGGGCCACCAATCGCAGCTACGAAAGAAATTACTGTTGCCGTGCCACCACCGATACTAATACCAAGTGCTGACAAAAGACTGACTAATTTCGCTACTAAGATATAGCTGCCAAGATTGCCAAGGCCTGCTGCCCAAGCGGCTAAGGCACCATAAGTACCTAAACCTGCTATCCCACCAAGAAAAGCTCCTTTTGTATCGAAGGGAATAGATACTACTATTCCATCTTTGTTGGGAAGTTTAGGCACTGGGTATTTTTCTAGAAAAGCGTCAATCTCAGCCTTGAGTTTTTCAGAATTGACACTAATCCGATTTTCTAAATGACTTTGCAGCAGATCGACTAAATAACCGGGAGCGTATTCTTGAGCCTCTTTCTGTTTGTCGTATCTCTGGCGAATCATTTGTTCTATAAACTCTACATCGATCTTTTTTGCCGCATAGATCTGAAATGATTGGCGGGTATCTTTCTCTAATTCCTTAATTTGTTTACTCACTTGACTGCGTTTTTGCCGCATTTCTCGCTGACGTTCTGGTTCATTTTTTTCCGCTTTGTCAAGCTCCTTTCGATACTCCTCTATTTTGGCAACAGTTGTTTGATATTGGTCAATCGAGTTAGCGTATTCTTGTTTTTTGTCTTTTTTGACCGCATTGATTTCGCGGTCGATACGAGAGATGACTGGTTTAGGAAGAGTCTCGCAGAGGAGTTGAGTTAAATCATCAAAGAGACGCTGACAGCGATCCGGCTTTTCTGACCAGAAAGTGAAGAAACGCTTTTGCACATCTTCCTTGATAATATCGCGCTTTGTTAGCTTCCGACGAAACTCTATAGCAGTTTCATCAAGTTCTTTATACAGTCTGGCTGAAGCTTTATTGAGAATTTTGGGAAGCTCATCGTCAGGGATACTCGGATCTGCGTGTGTCGCCACAATAAAGAAATTGCCTAGCGTCGGAAAGTCGTTGCACTCATTCTCTGGGGTCGGCAACAAACGCAGCAAATTCCGAAGTCGCACCATATCTTGACCATTGATGTGACCCTTGGCAGGAGAAGCATAAAGCAAGACATTAGCAATCTTGGTGGCACTATTAGCTTTCTCAACATCCTTTGATACTTCATCTTGTTTATCAGAGTAACCGGGAAGGTCAATCAGGTTACACGCTCTTAACAAAGGAGCATCTACATAAACTATAGCTGTATGTCCGCCGTCATTGCTGTCGTCAGAGTCATCATATTGGTGTACGCCATATTTTTCTAGCAGGTCAAAGGAGCCGAATTGCAAAAAATGCTTCTGACAACGCTCCCTATCCTCTAAATATAGGAAGTCAAAATTTAGCTTGCCGTTTTCATCTTGCCAAAATTTCTCATCAATAATTCCCACGTTTCCATCAAACCATTCGGGGCGACTTTCCACGTGACAAACAATGGTAATGACTCTTGTTGCAGGCTGATAGCCTGTTGGCAATACTTTGTGGCCTAAAAGAGTATTAGCAAGATAGGATTTGCCAGAGTCAAATGCTCCTGTCAAGACAACATTTGGTTTTTGATAATACTGGTTAATTTGTTTTTGCAGATCGTTAGGTATACGTAGTTCTGTTGGCAATTCTAGCCAAGGTAAAAAAGAATTTTCATCGATATACTGATTAAGTAAATTTAGCCGACGATAAAGTTCAGCGTAGGGACTGCCTGGTTCAATTCCTGGGAGTGGAGGTATTTCCTCTGACATGGCAGTTGCAATGTCAACACCTAATATTTGCAGCCATTTTACTGCCATTCCCATCGGAACTTGTGCAGGGAACTGCTCATAATTTTTAACCTGATCTACAGAAATGCCGAGCCCGCTGGCAACTGATTCTTGACTGATACCTTTCTGTTCCCGATAGCGTCTAAAATTAATGTTCATAGCATTCTGCTACCCGCTAGTTTAACCCACAGGAAGTTATTTGGTTTTTATAATTATCTTCTAATTATGAATTTATCGGAGTAAGAAAATGTCAAATTTGATCAGCAATTGAGACGAGCGATCTGTCAGAAAACGTCAGATTGTGCCATCTTTGTCAGAAAATGTCATAAAAAATATGATAAAATAGGCAAAACTTTCACGCCTACCTGACTAATGAACGTTCAAGAAGTCTTGAGATTTGCCGATGACATGGTTTTCGCCAAGACGGGAGAACATTTGGAGGATCTGCAAAAAGCTATCCTGCTGGGTGTATGGAAAGGTCAAAGATACTCTAAAATTGCAGAAGAATCTCACTGCACAGAAGGTCATGTCAGAAATGTCGCATCGGAATTATGGCAACTACTCTCAGATGTATTAGGTGAAAATGTCAATAAATTAAATTTTAGGTCGGCATTGGAGAGGTCGCAATTTGCCTACTTTTCAAATTATGGAAAAAATTCTTTACAGATTGGTAATGTAAATGTCTGTGATAATAGTTTGCAAGCTCCCGAAATCCCAAAAACCCGATCGCCCTCAACCCCCACCTCAGACACCTCCCAACCCCAAACCAGACTAGACTTAGCAGACGCACCTCATATTTCATTATTGTGCGATTCGCCTGATGGCGATAGCTTCGCTTCACGCACATCCGAACTCGCCACCCTCGAAAAATCCATCGTCCAAGAAAAGTGCAACCTCGCAGCCATATCAGGACTCAGCGGCATCGGCAAAACCGCACTTTCCCTCCACCTCATCCAAAAAATTCAGCATAACTTTGAATACGTCATCTGGCGAAGTCTCCGCCACTCCCCACCCTTAGAAACTACCCTAAAAAATCTCCTAGAATTTCTCTTAAATAAACCCGAAATCGAACTCCCTACCAGCATTCCCGATCGACTTTCCCTGTTAATGGAATATCTGCGAAAAAACCGCTGTCTCATTATCCTCGACGACGTGCAAACCATTCTCAGCAGCGGACAATTAGCAGGAAATTACCGCCCAGAATGCGAAAATTACAGCATCCTCTTCAGACAAATCGGAGAAACAACCCACAACAGTTGTTTAATCCTCAACAGTTGGGAACCACCCAGAGAAATTACCGCCTTAAAAGGAGAAAAATCACCAGTTCGCAGCTTACAACTCACAGGCCTAGGTGCAGCCGCAGCCGAAATTTTCCGGCAAAAAAGTTTACTCAATCCCGAAACATGGGAAAACCTAATTAACACCTACCGAGGCAATCCATTGTGGTTGAAAATAGTCGCCACCACTATTCAAGAAATATTCCGAGGTAGGGTTGCAGAATTTTTGAAATATGATATGCTATTCTTAGGGGAAGAATTGGCAGCAACATTGCACCCGCAGATAAATCGTTTGTCAGAATTAGAAAAAAACCTCATCAGCCGCCTCAGCCGCGAAGCAAATTCAGTTTCAATAGAGCAATTGCTAAAAGATGCCGATTTATCGCCCTCGGAGTTATTCAACGGGCTGCAATCTTTGGGGAGGCGATCGTTAGTTGAAATAGAAGAACGGGAGAATGAAACGCTATTCAGCGTTTGTCCTGTGGTGAGACAATATTTAATATCAAATTCAGTGTGCGATTCGTTTAACCTAAATGGGTAGGTTCTCCTATCCAGGGACGGTTAGCCTGACTCCGAGGAGTTAGTGATA